>CAMFFI010000165.1 GCA_945949625.1 uncultured bacterium
GTATTCTTTTATTGCTTGAAGGATTATTATTTACACAAAATTTTATGGGCTGCCGCCTGAAGTATGTTCATCTGAATAATACTTCCATCTCGCCAATTGCGGCGTGTTGCTATTGGAAAAGTATCATCTTCGCTCCTCGCTAAAAACGTCACGCTGTGACGTTTTCTTAACGCTCGGCTTCAAATCCCTTCAGGCAAAAATAAAGCAGTGCAAAAGCACTGCCTTATTTTTTGGTCCGCCTGAAGGGATTTGAACCCCCGTTCTTCAGAATCGGAATCTGCTGCGTTATCCAACTGCGCCACAGGCGGATATTCTATAAAGTCAAGCCTTAAGCCTGACTTTATTTTGTTTCTATGACAGCTCTGCCCACACGTCATAGGCTTTTTCAAGCTGTCCGTTAAGCTCCTCAAGCTTAGAGGTAAGCTCCATTAACCTTTCGTAATCGGAAATAACCTCTTGGCTTTGAAGTAAAGCGTTTGTTTCTTCAATATCATTTTCAAGCTGTTCAATAAGCTTTTCTGTTTTTGCAAGCTGAGTTTTTCTTTTTCTTTCCTCGGACTGCTTCTGCTTTTGTAGCTGATAATCGTTTTTCGCCTTTGAAGTTTTTTCCGCAGTTGTTTTTTCTTCTTCCTGTACTTCATTCTTTGTTTTTTCAAGGTAATTATCATAGTTGCCCAAGTATTCCGTCAGCCCGTGCTTTTCCATTACAAGCACTCTGTCTGCAAGTTTGTTAATAAAATAACGGTCATGGCTTATAACAAGCATTGTACCTTTATATTCCTTAAGGGTGCTTTCAAGCTGTTCCCTTGAAGCTGAGTCCAGATGATTTGTGGGTTCGTCCAAAAGCAAAAAGTTACTGCCGTCCAGCATAAGCTTTAAAAGAGAAACTCTTGCTCTTTCTCCGCCGCTCATTTTTTTCAGCGGCTTAAACACCTCGTCGCCCTTAAACAAAAATGAACCCAAGGCTGTCCTTATCTGCGTTTGAGTCATATTGGGAAATGCGTCCCACACCTCGTCAATTGCAGTCTTTTCAAGATTAAGATTATTTTGCATCTGGTCAAAATATCCCACGTCAACATTTGCACCGTAGCGAACCTCGCCTTTATCGGGTGCGGTTTTGCAGGTTAAGATATTAAAAAGAGTTGTTTTTCCGCATCCGTTTGAACCGATTATAAACACCTTTTCGCCCTTGCGAATATGAAGATTGACATTGTCAAATAAATGCTTTTCTCCAAAGGACTTTGCAAGGTTATCGCAAATTAAAACATCATTTCCTGTTTCACGCTTTATATTAAAGTGCATATGAATTGTATCAAGCCGGCTGTCGGGAGCTACAAGCTGTTCCTTAATACGGTCTGCGGCTTTTTGCTTGCTTTCGGCAGTTATGAAATTTCGTTCTCTGCCCCAGCGCTTTTGCTGTTCCACAATTCCCTCAATACGTTTGATTTCCTTTAAATCATTTTCGTATTTATTTTTAAGAGCCTCTTGCTCTGCTTCTTTTTTCTTGATGAAATCAGAATAATTGCCTTTATACGACCTGAGTTTGCAATGCTCAAGCTCAATGGTTTTATTTGTAACATTGTCGAGAAAGTAACGGTCGTGGCTTATGATAATCATTGAGCCCTTAAAATCTTTTATAAAGCTTTCAAGCCAGTTTACCGAGGTTATGTCAAGGTGGTTTGTAGGCTCGTCAAGCAACAGCATATTTGCCTTTGACAGCAAAAGCTTTGCAAGGCTTAATTTTGAACGCTGTCCTCCGCTTAGCTTTCCGGTGGGCATTGAAAAATCGCTTTCCTTAAAACCAAGTCCCAAAAGCGATGAGCGTGTGCGGCTTTTATATGTTAATCCTCCGCTGCTTTGATATTTTTCCAGCAGTTCCGTTTGACTTTCGATTAAGCTGTCAAGCTGGTCTTTGTTTCTTCCTGTGCTGTTAATTTGCTCAATTTTTATTTCAAGAGTTTTAAGCTGACGCTCGTATTCCATAAGATAATCAAATACGGAAAGCAGCTCATCAAAAACATTTCTGTCGGGATGATTGCAGGCGTGCTGTTCCATATAACCCAAAACGGTATCCTTTGAAATAAAAACACTGCCCTCGGTAGGACTTATTTCACCGTTTATTATCTTAAAAAGAGTAGTTTTGCCGACACCGTTTGCTCCGATAAAGCCAACCTTGTCGCCTTTTTCAACATCAAATGTTATATCCGAAAAAAGATTGCGCTCAACAAAGTCCATTTTCAGATTATGCACAGATAAACCCGACAAAACTATTCTTCCTTTCCTTTTTAATTCAAGTATCTTTTCAAAAATGCATCAGTTCTTTTTCCATGCAGACGGCGCAAACAATAAAATCAACGGGAAAAGCTCCAGTCTGCCGGCAAGCATATCAAAGCTGAAAACCAGCTTGGACAGCCAGGAAAAGCTTGCATAATTTCCGGCAGGACCAACAAGTCCCAGTCCGGGACCGGTATTGTTCATTGTGGCGGCAACGCTTGTAAATGTAGTGGTAAAGTCGAAATTATCTATTGCCACAAGCAGCAGGCTGACGGCAAAAAGTCCGATATATACAACAAAAAATGTACTGACGCTTCTTACAACACCGTGCTTTACGGCCTTTCCGTCAACGGAAACAATTTTTACGTTATGAGGGTGAATAATAAGAGAAATTTCCTTTTTAACTTCTTTTAACAGGATTATTATTCTTGAAACCTTAAATCCGCCGCCGGTACTGCCTGCACAGGCGCCGATAAAGGTTATAATTAAAATAATCGCCTTAGAAAGTTCCGGCCAGTTGTTTACGTCGGTAATTCCGAAACCGGTTGTTGTTATGATTGATGAAACATAGAAAAAGCTCTGGTGAAATGAATCATACGCAGTGGGGTAAAGTGAGCTTATGTTTATTGCAATTGCAATTGTGCTTACAATAACTATTCCGAAATAGACAAATACCTCTTGCATTTTTACAGCTTGTGAAAATTTTCGTGAAAGCAATAAAACATAAAAGGTAAAGTTAGTACCGAACAACAGCATAAACACAGCAATTACAGTTTGAAAGTAATATGAATCATAAGCGGCAATGTTTGCGTTTCTGATACCGAAACCGCCTGTACCTGCAGTTGCAAAGCAGGTGTTGATTGCGTCAAATGCACCCATTCCGCCTGCAAACAAGAATACAAATTCCAAAAGCGTAAGTCCGATATATATAATATAAAGAAAAGCCGCATAATTTCGAATTTTGGGCATAGCTTTGCCAACAATAGGACCGGGGCTTTCCGCTTTCATAAGATTGATATTCTGAGAAATTCCCAGCTTTGGTATAAGTGCAAGCAAAAATACAAGCACACCCATACCGCCTAACCAGTTTGAAAAGCAACGCCAGAAATTCATACAGTTGCTTAAATCTTCAACGCTTGTAACAACAGTTGCGCCGGTTGTTGTAAAGCCTGAAACAGTTTCAAAAAGTGCGTCTATAAAATCAGGAATTGCTCCGCTGAAAAAGAACGGCAGACATCCTGCAAGTGACAGCACACACCAGCTCAGCGCCGTTGCCGCAAAGCCGTCTTTCATATACATTACAACATTGCCCTTAGGCTTCAGCAAAACAATCAGCAATCCAAGTACCGCCAAAGGCAATCCGACTATTAAAAAGTATATAAAATCGTCTTCGTTGTAATACAGTCCCACAATTGTGGCAAGCTGCATTACAAGACCTTCAATTATAAGCACCCAGCCCAATAAATACAGAATTGACCGCTTATGCATTCTCTCAAGCCCTCTATCTTTTTATTTTAAAAT
>CAMFFI010000166.1 GCA_945949625.1 uncultured bacterium
AGTAAACCCAAGAGTTTCACGTTCTTCTGCACTTGCTTCCAAAGCAACAGGATATCCTATTGCAAAGGTTGCTGCAAAAATTGCTATCGGATATACTCTTTCCGAAATTAAAAATGCCGTAACGGGAAGTACTTATGCCTGCTTTGAGCCGGCACTTGACTATGTAGTTGTAAAGCTTCCGAAATGGCCTTTTGATAAATTCGTTTACGCTAAGCGTACATTGGGTACTCAGATGAAAGCAACGGGAGAGGTTATGGCAATTGCGCCAACCTTTGAACAGGCTATAATGAAAGCGGTTCGAGGTGCGGAAATTTCCCACAACACTCTTGATGATGCTAAGTTTGAAGAGCTTTCCTATGCTTCGGTTGTTGACCGTTTAAGCGTCTGCGACGACCAGCGTCTGTTCTGTGTTTATGAGGCGCTTAAAAGAGGCGTTACCGTTGATGAAATTCACAGCATTACAATGATTGACGAATGGTTCCTTGAAAAGCTTGTGAACCTTGTAAATGTTGATAAGGAGCTTAGAGAAGGAAATCTTACCCATGAGCTTTATGTAAAAGCTAAAAATATGGGCTTCCTTGATAAAACAATTGAACAGCTTTCAGGCTGTAAAATTGATAATCCTCTTGTTCCCGTATATAAAATGGTTGATACCTGTGCCGCTGAATTTGCTGCGGAAACACCTTACTTCTACTCAACCTTTGACAAAGAAAACGAAGCCGAAGAGTTTATTAAGGAAACAGACAACGGCAAAGAAACAATTATCGTTCTCGGCTCAGGTCCTATAAGAATCGGACAGGGTATTGAATTTGACTATGCCTCCGTTCACTGCGTATGGGCATTGAAAGAAGCAGGCTATGACGTTGTAATCGTAAACAACAACCCCGAAACGGTTTCTACCGACTTTGATACAGCCGACAGACTTTACTTTGAACCTCTTACAACTGAAGACGTAATGGGAATTATTAAAACAGAAAAGCCTTTCGGCGTTGTTGTTGCTTTCGGCGGTCAGACAGCTATTAAGCTTACCGAATTTTTAAGCAAAAGCGGAGTAAGAATTCTGGGAACCTCGTATGACGCTATTGATACGGCTGAGGACAGAGAGCGTTTTGACGAGCTTCTTGAAAAATACAATATTAAGCGTCCAAAGGGCGTAACCGTAATGACAACGGAAGAGGCTCTTAATGTAGCGGAAAATATCGGCTATCCCGTTCTTCTTCGTCCGTCCTACGTTTTAGGCGGTCAGAATATGATTATTGCCTTTAACGAAGAGGACGTTAAGGAATACATGGCGATTATTCTTGCACAGAATATTGAAAACCCCATTCTTATTGATAAATATTTACAGGGAACCGAGCTTGAGGTTGACGCAATCTGCGACGGCGAGGATATTCTTATTCCGGGTATTATGGAGCACGTTGAGCGTGCAGGCGTTCACTCGGGAGATTCAATCGCAGTATATCCTGCATGGAATCTTTCTGATGAAATGACGGAAATAATTATTGAAAGCTCTAAAAACCTTGCTCTTTCCCTTAAAACAAAGGGCCTTGTAAATATTCAGTACCTTATCTATAAAGGCGACCTTTACGTTATTGAGGTAAACCCCCGTTCTTCACGAACAATTCCTTATATAAGCAAGGTAACAGGTGTTCCTATGGTTGATTTGGCAACCAAGGCTATGCTTGGCGAAAAGCTTAAGGATATGGGCTACGGTACGGGACTTTACAGAAAGAGCTGTTACACAGCCGTTAAGGTTCCGGTATTCAGCTTTGAAAAGCTTATTAATGTTGATAACCATTTAGGTCCGGAGATGAAGTCCACCGGTGAGGTTCTGGGTATTGCCGGAACCTTGGAGGAAGCTCTTTATAAAGGCCTTATCGGCGCAGGCTATAAGATGAAGAAAAAAGGCGGCGTATTTATTACCGTCCGCAATTCCGACAAGGACGAAATCGGTGAGGTTGCAAAGAAATATTACGATATGGGCTTTACAATTTACGCCACAAAAGGTACTGCCGATGTTCTTGCTCATTACGGAATAGACTCCGTAAGAGTTAAGAAGATTCACGAATCCCACGAGGACAACACCCTTACACTGATTGAAAGCGGAAAGGTTCAGTACGTTATTTCAACCTCTTCAAAGGGCCGTATTCCTTCAAGAGATTCCGTAAAAATCCGCAGAAAAACAGTTGAAAGAAACATCCCCTGTCTTACTTCAATTGATACGGCAAACGCTTTGGCTGACTGCCTGAGAAGCCGTTATTCAGAGCATAATACAGAGCTTGTTGATATTAATAATATGAGGGAAAAGAAAATGAAAATTAAGTTTACAAAAATGCAGGGCATCGGAAACGATTACATCTACTGCTCTACCTTTGACCAGAAAATCACAAATCCCGAGGCTTTGTCTGTCAGACTTTCAGACAGACATTTCGGAATAGGCGGCGACGGAATTATTCTTGTTTGCCCGTCTGATGTGGCTGACGCAAAAATGCGTATGTTCAACCTTGACGGCAGTGAAGGCAAAATGTGCGGCAACGGTATAAGATGCGTGGGCAAGTTCCTTTATGACCACGGTATGATTGATGTAAATGAAAAAAGTGAAATCACTATTGAAACCTTAAGCGGTATCAAGCATCTTAAGGCTTACACAAGAGGCGGCGAGGTTAAGCGCCTTAGAGTTGATATGGGTAAGGCTGTGCTTAATCCTAAGGAAATCCCTGTTGTATGCGACAAGGATAAAATGATTAACGAGCCTGTGACAATCGGCGACAAGGAATACAACATCACCTGCGTTTCAATGGGAAATCCTCACTGCGTTGTATTTGTAAACGACGTTGACGTTCTCGACCTTGAAACTTTAGGTCCTGAATTTGAAAACGACCCTATCTTCCCCGAACGTGTAAATACCGAATTTGTAAAAGTAATTAACGAAAATACAATCAAGATGAGAGTTTGGGAACGCGGCTCAGGCGAAACATGGGCTTGCGGAACAGGTGCCTGTGCCGTTGCAGTTGCAGCCTGTGAAAACGGTTTCTGCAAAAAAGGCACAGATATTACAGTTAAGCTCAAAGGCGGCGACCTTGTAATTAACTACACTGACGATACGGTTTATATGACAGGTAATGCCGAAAAGGTATTTGAAGGCGAAGTTGAAGTATAAGGAGAGGTAAAGAAAGATGACAAAATATATATTCGTAACAGGCGGCGTTGTTTCCGGTTTGGGCAAAGGTATTACCGCAGCTTCTCTGGGACGTCTTTTAAAAGCAAGAGGTCTTAAGGTTGCTGCACAGAAGCTTGACCCTTATATAAATGTTGACCCCGGCACAATGAGTCCCTTTCAGCACGGCGAGGTTTATGTAACTGACGACGGTGCCGAAACAGACCTTGACCTTGGTCATTATGAGCGTTTTATTGATGAAAATCTTAATAAATACTCAAATCTCACAACAGGTAAGGTGTATTCAAATGTTCTTGAAAAGGAACGCCGCGGCGATTATCTGGGAGAAACCGTTCAGGTAATTCCTCACATAACCAATGAGATTAAATCATTTATTTATAATGTAGGTGAAAAATCAAACGCCGACGTTGTTATTACCGAAATCGGCGGTACTGTGGGAGATATTGAAAGCCAGCCTTTTCTTGAGGCAATCCGCCAGGTATCTCTTGAAGTTGGCAGAGAAAACAGTATTTTTATTCACGTTACACTTGTTCCCTATATTAAAGGCTCAGAGGAGCATAAATCAAAGCCTACTC
>CAMFFI010000167.1 GCA_945949625.1 uncultured bacterium
AGCAAACTGCTGATTGCTTCCTCTAAGGAAACGGTAACGGCGTCAAAGGTCATTCCCATATTAAGAGCATTTTTTGCGTCCTTGACTGCTGACAAAGCCTGAAAAGCCGCGTCACGCTGTCTTTCATTTGACAAAATACCCTGACTTGGGTTAAAACTGCTTGTTCCGGCAATTTTTTCAATAATGCTGACAAGCTCTCTTAAACCCTTTCCAGATGAGGCGGATATATAAACGGTATTCTTAATTTTACTTTCAATATAATCCGTATCAATGCTCTTATCCAAATCGCTTTTGTTTATAATTGCAACGCAGGGTATATCCTTTACAGTTTCAATAAGCTCCCTATCATCATCATTCAAGGGCTGACTGCTGTCAAAAACAGCAAGAACCAAGCCGCAGTTTTGCAGTCTTTTTTTAGCCTTTTCAACACCGATTTTTTCTACTGTATTGTCGGTATCCCTCAGACCTGCCGTATCGCTGAGCCTTAATATTACGTTGCCCAAAACAACTGTTTCTTCAATAATATCTCTTGTTGTGCCGGGAATTTCGGTGACTATGCTTTTGTCGGAGCCTGTAAGCAAATTCATAAGAGTTGACTTTCCTACGTTTGGTCTTCCTGCAATTACGGTATCTATGCCTTCCTTTATGGTTTGTCCCATATCGTAGGAGGACAGCAAATCCTCCAGCATAAAAATAGCCTTGTCAAGAGAGCTGTTAAGGGAGTCCTCGGTAATTTCGGGTATATCCTCCTCAGGATAGTCAGCCCAGGCAGATAAATGCGCGGCTTTGTTAACCAAGTCGTCTTTAATAGTATTAATTTTTCTGCTTAAGGCTCCGTCTTTTGTAAAAAGCGCGGCTCTTGCGGCAGTCTGACTTTTTGCTTTGATAATATCCATAACGGATTCAGCCTCAGTCAAATCAATTTTACCGTTTAAAAAAGCTCTTTTTGTAAATTCACCTGCCTGCGCCGGTGACGCACCTGCCTCGAAAACTGTTCTTAAAACCTCTTTTGTTATGAAAAGTCCTCCGTGACAGGAAATTTCCACCACGTCCTCGCCGGTGTAGCTGTTGGGTGCTTTGAACACAAGAGCCACAGCCTCGTCAATTTTTTCACTATTTTTCATAACGTAACCGAAGGAAGCCTGATAGCCCTTTAAATCGGAGATTCTTTTATTTCCGGCGCATTTAAAAACCTTGTCTGCAATTTTAACTGCCTCCTCGCCGGATATTCTTATAACGCCGATTCCGCCTTCTCCCTGAGCAGTGCTTATTGCGGCTATTGTTGAGCTTTTCATAATATCACCTTAACAAAATGGTTTATGGATAACAACTTTAGGTTGTTAAAAGTCGAGTGCCTCGACACGCAATTCGTGCAGACAGTTTGTACTGACTGTAACCTTTTATTCCCGAGCGCAACCGAGCAAATTTCGATAATGTAAAAAAATCGAGTGCCTCGACACGCAATTCGGACAGTAGGGACAATCCTTGCGGTTGTCCTAAAAAATCTCAAAATAATTGAGCAGACAGGTTGATAATACAAACCTTTTATGCCCGAGCACAACCGAGCAAATTCCTATAATGTAAAATAATTCAGATAAATTTTTTATAAAATAAAAAGGGCAGTTTTTAAACCGCCCTGTGATTTTATTTATCAATTCTTCCGTAAAGACCGAACTCTCCGCCCTCGTTAAGTGGTTCTCTTTTCGGAGCGTCGTTATCCTGCATTGTATGCGGTTTTGAATTATTGTAAGGTCTTCTGCCTTTATTTCTGTTGTAATTGTTATTTCTTCTGTAATTTCTTGATTTCGGATCAGGTAAAATAACAACGTGACGGTTTGCGTTTTCACCTTCACTTTCGGAAATAACGCCGTTTACCTTTTGAACCGCAGTGTGAATAATTCTTCTTTCGTAAGGGTTCATAGGCTCAAGGGCAACCTTTCTGCCTGTTTTTGCAACCTTAAAGGCAATTTTTCTGCCTAAGATTTCAAGAGTTTTCTCTCTTTTTTCACGATAATTTCCTGTATTTACGGTTACCTTTAAGTAATCGCTTTCTGCGTGATTTGCAACAAGGCTTGTAAGATACTGTAATGCGTCAAGAGTTTCTCCTCTTCTGCCGATTACATAGCCTACGTCTTCGCCCTCAATGTCAAAATTAATGCTTTTTTCATCTTTTTCAACATTTACGGTAAGGTTTGTTAAATTCATTGCATTGAGTACGTTTTTCAAAAATTCTTCTGCATTGTCGGCAGGAGAAGCGTTAAGCCAAGCCTTAACCTTTGCGGGACTTCCTCCGAAAAGACCGAATTTTTTCTTTTCGGCTCTTTGAATAACCTCAAAGTTTACTTCTACGTCTTCGCTGATTCCCAGCTGTTTTTTAGCGTCAGCCAGTGCTTCCATTTCATTATCGCCGATTCCGATAACTTCTTTAACCAAAATTTACACCTTCTGTTCTTTTACAGATTATTTCTTTTTCTTTGATTTATTTTTATTAATTCCTTTATTTACAGAAGCAGGAGCATAAATTCTCGGTACGTTTGCCTCATTCATTTCAAGCAAAGCAACATGCTGTGCCTCTGATTTTGCAATCATTGATACAGGATTGAAAAACTTGCTTAATATAACGCTCTGTAACAGAGAAATTACATATGACAAAATCCAGTAGAAACCAACAGCTGACGGAACTGTATATGCAATGTATGCGGAAAATAACGGAAAGACAATCATCATAATTGTCATACAGCCCTGTTGCTGATTCATAGTTCCGTTTAATTTCATCATAATAAACTGAGAGCCTATTGCCGATACAAAGCACAGTACGGGAATTAAAAAGTACCATGAGAAAATACCTAAGGAGCTAGGCGTTGTAAGCAAATCCATTCCCAGGAAATTAAAGCTTCCGCTGAAGCTGACAATATTTGAAATTTCAGCAGGTGAGAAAAGATTTGTAATAAAGCCTGTATCTGCAATATTAGGGAAAATTCTTACAAGCTCAATTTGTCCGTAAATACCCTGTGCTGTTGCCTCAAGTCCGGGTATGGTATTGATATAACTCATTGCCTCAGAAACCTTTGCAGCGTCAAGGTGCAGCGTATTTGTAAGAGGAGACGCAACGCTGTAAAAAAGACCGAGCATAATGAGCATGGGGATAATACTTGTAAGACATCCGCCGGACATACTTACTCCTTCGCGCTCATAGAGTTTTTGCATTTCCTCGTTAAGTTTTTCTTTGTTATTTCCGTATTTTTCCCTTAATTCCTGTTGTTTTTTCTGTATTCTGGCATTATTAGCCATAGATTTCTGCTGTTTAATAGTAAAGGGAAAAACTACGAGCTTTATAAAAATAGTAAACAGAATAATTGCTATGCCGAAGTTTTTAACAAGATACCATGCCGCCCACAGCACATAGCCTAATATACTTCCGAAAAAATTAAATATTTCCATCATAATTCAGGGTTACCTCACTTTTTTTTCAAACCCTTTTGCTTTTTTTCAGGGACAGGGTCGTACCCTCCCTTTGAAAAAGGGTTACATCGTAAAATTCTCCAAATTGTCAGAGCCAAACCCTTAAAGGCTCCGAATCTTTCAATTGCTTCCAAACCGTAATTTGAACAGGTGGGATAATATTTGCACCTGGGTAAGGTTCTTGAAGAAATTGCAGTCTGATAAAAACGAATAAGCCATAAAAGAATTTTTTTCATACTACACCGTCATTTAAGCACGCC
>CAMFFI010000168.1 GCA_945949625.1 uncultured bacterium
GTCTGCTCTCTTTCCTGTGGCACCCAAAAGCTCAATACCCATTTGCTTGATTTCATTATTTCTGCCTGTCAAAGAGCGGTTGTTTCTGTAAACCGACTGATTATAATAAAGTCTTGCAGGAAGAATTTTGTTTTTTAATCTGGTTGCAACAAGACGTGCAATAGGAAGGGTTGAATCGGGACGAACAGCTAAAAGTCTGCCCTTGTTATCAACTGTTTTAAACATTGTTTCCTGTTCAATAGAATAGGAATCTATCGTAAACAAATCATAAAACTCAATACCGGGAGTCATTACCTGTTTAAACTCGTGCGTTTTGAATACTTTTTCAATGCTTGCTGAAATTTGTTTGCAGGCAGCACATTCTTTAAATAAATAATCCTTAGCTCCCTCGGGAGTGATTTTGATGCATTTTTTCATATTTACCTCTTAAAAATTTAATAAAACGCTTTAGCGCGCTAATATGATAACACGCTAAATGCATTTTGTCAACTCAGATATTATTCATCGTCAGTTTCATCAGAATTTACGGAATTATTTTCTTCACTGAATTTTTTATCTTCTGTGTTTTGCACATTCTTTAATTGTTCTTCCTTATCTTTTCTTTTGAAAGTATGGCGCTTTTTATTTTCAGGTGTGTTTTTCTTTTTGTCAAGTTCTTTTTGAAGGAATTTGGAAATGTTAATATGAGTACCCTCATATTTTTTTCTCAAGCGCTTTTGTTCTTCGGCTATTTCGGAATAGTTCAGCACCTCAAATTCAAGCGCCTGCTGTGCAATATTTCCTTTTTCATCAATTTTATTATTTACACGTTTACCGAGCAAGGTGTAAATAGCCGCAAATACAGGCGTTCCGAGAATAAGACCTGCAAATCCGAAAAGACCTCCGCCGACTATAACACTGAACAAAGTCCAGAAACCGATTAAGCCTACCTTGCTTCCAACAATCTTCGGTCCGATAATATTTCCGTCAATCTGCTGCAGAACAATAATCATAACAATAAATATCAAGGACTGCAAAGGGTCAATCATTAACAGCAGAAAAGCCGCCGGAATTGCACTTATAAAAGGTCCGAAGAACGGAATAATGTTACATACTGCAACAAGAACGCTTATGAGCATTGCATAATCCAGTCGAAGTATTGACATACATATAAAGCACATCAAACCGATAATGCTGGAATCCATAATTTTCCCTACAAGGAAACGACCGCACTTTGTGTCCATTACATCAACAAACTCATATACTTTAGGCAGCCACTTTATTGGTATTACTGCAACTGCTATACGTTTTGCCTGCATACAAAGCTTTTGCTTACTTATAAGCATATAAATAGAAATAATTATAGCCATAATCCAGTTTATCAGTGATACAGCGGTGTTGACTGCTGCCGGGAAAACTGCTTCAAAAATATTTTGTGTGAATTTCGGAATGTCGCCTCCCGTAATGGTTTCGAACAGAGTTGAAAAAATTTCATTAAAGGAGCTAAAGCCTTCCATTTTATATCCAAATGTACTCTGTACCCAGTCAATCAGCATATTTACATTATGCTGGAACTGTTCAAAATATCCCGGAAGATTTTCGGCAAGTCCTATTAAACTTGTTGTAAGCTCAGGAACAATAAAACCAATCAATAAGGCGATTATTCCAATAACAAGCAAATAGGTTGAAATTATCGAAACAGGCACAACCATCTTTTGCCAGTGCTTATTGTTTTCACCTATTCTTCCAGACACTTTTTCGTTGAAAAATTTAAAGGGGAAATTTAATATATAAGCGATTATAAAACCGTAAATCACCGGTGTTAAAACTGACGCAACATTACATATTAAATCCCATACTGACGAAAAATTATCCTTTACAAACAGTAATCCGATAGCGACCGCAATACATATTATTGGACCTCTTAATTTCATATTTCTCAATTTTATTACCTCCGCTTCAGAATAAGGACATCTGCGAGGTTTCGGACAACCCCTCAAGAACTCCTGTTTCTCTTAATGTTTCGATAACAGCCTTTGTGACCTTGGTTTTTTGCTGTAAATCCTCAACAGACATATAGCTGTCGTATTTTTTTCCTGCTTCTGCAAGGTTTTCGGCTGCCGCCTCGCCCAATCCGGATAAGGAAGAACACGGCAATCTTATTTTTCCGTCTTCAACCTTGAACATCTTTGCCTCCGACTTATGCAAATCAATAGGCAAAACCTCAATTTTTCTTGCAAGCATTTCGTTAACAATCTGTAATGTTGCGTATTCCGCATTGTCCTTTGCAGTAGCCTCAAAGCCTTTTTGCTTTATTGTCTGCATTTTTTCAACAACTGCATTTTTTCCCTTTAAAACAGTGTTGCCGTCAAAATTATCTGCACGAACAGTAAAGTAAGCTGCATAATATTCAACGGGAGTATGCACCTTGTACCAACCGAGTCTTAGGGTTGAAATCATATAAGCCGCAGCGTGAGCCTTAGGGAACATATACTTGATTTTCATACAGGAGTCAATATACCATTGAGGCACGTTGTGCTCCTTCATTGCTTTAAAATGCTCTTCCGTTAATAATTTTGTTGCATTACCCTTACGGACAATTTCCATAATTTTAAAGGACATTCCCGGGTCCATACCCTTGTGAATTAAATATGTCATAATTGAGTCACGAGTACCGATAACCTCGGAAATTGTGCAGGTGCCGTTTTTAATAAGCTCCGCTGCATTTCCGTTCCAAACATCTGTACCGTGAGAAAGACCGGAAATCTGCAGTAAGTCTGCAAAGGTTTTTGGCTTTGATTCAACAAGCATTTGTCTAACAAAGCTTGTGCCTACTTCAGGTAGTGAGAAGGTTCCGGTTTCGGAGTCTATATCCTCGGGCTTAACACCTAAAGCCTCTGTTGATGTAAAAAGAGACATAACCTGAGGGTCGCTCATTGAAACTTCCATTACAGGCTTGCCTGTAAACTCTTCAAGATAATGATAAATAGTAGGAACATCGTGTCCAAGCTCATCAAGCTTACAAATTGTATCGTGAATTGAGTGGAAATCGAAGTGAGTTGTTACGTTATCGGAATTAACATCGTTTGCAGGATGCTGAACAGGGCAAAAATCGTAAATCTCCATACCTCTCGGAACAACAACCATTCCGCCCGGGTGCTGACCTGTTGTACGCTTAATGCCGGTACAGCCGATTGCAAGACGCTTTTCCTCAGCTTTATGAAAAACCTTTCCGTTTTCCTGACAATATTTCTTAACAAATCCAAGTGCGGTTTTATCGGCAACTGTGGCTATTGTACCTGCTTTGAACACATTATCGTGACCGAAAAGCTCTTCTGTGTATCTGTGTGAGCAGGACTGATATTCACCGCTGAAGTTAAGGTCAATATCAGGAACCTTATCTCCCTTAAATCCAAGGAATGTTTCAAAAGGAATTTCGTGACCGTCACGGTCCATTTCTTCACCGCACTCCGGACATTTTTTCGGCGGCAGGTCAAAGCCTGAGCCGTAGCTTCCGTCTGTTATAAATTCGCTGTGCTTGCAGTTTTTACAAATATAATGAGGACAAAGTGGATTAACCTCTGAAATACCCGACATTGTTGCAACAAAGGAAGAACCTACGCTGCCACGGGAGCCTACAAGATATCCGTGGGCCTCACTGTCTGCAACCAGCTTCTGTGCTGTCATATACAAAACGGAATAGCCGTATTTATTAATGGCGTTAAGCTCCTTATCA
>CAMFFI010000169.1 GCA_945949625.1 uncultured bacterium
GCTCTTATTACCAGCGGCTTAGGTCTTATTTTGCCGCTGTTTACTTTTTCAAGATAATTGTCAAGGGTTCCGTGTCTTTCTATTTCTTCTTTCAGCACGAAAAATCTGCCCTGCGGGTCATGCCAGCCGTAGCGGTTATACACAACATCGGCTTGTACTATGGCCAGCTCAAACACCTTCACCTCATCACATTTCTTACAGGGGCAGGTTTCCGAATACAGCGCACCCGGAGCAAAATCAGGAACAAAGTTTGCAAGCTCCTTTGAAGTTGGAAAAATTTTGTTTTCACCGTTTTCATCTAAAACTCCAAGCGGCGGCTGTAACGGTCTTTCGCCGAATTCTACGTTTATAAAATTGGGATATCCGGGGTGAAGAAGGTCTTTTTCAGGTGGACAAGGTCTGTCCTTCAGCGGAATCAGCCTTTCAATAGGCGTGCCGTCGGGATATACTCCCGTACCGTCCTCCAGTCTGTCAAATACTCTCCACAGCGTCCACATACCCTCGTGGAAGTGCGGATACAGATGACAATGGAAAATTGCGTCGCCTATCTTTTTAGTCAAGCTTCCTGCGCCGTAGAGAATATCAAGGGTGTAACACTCCTGCGGACTTATTGAGATAGAGTCGATGATTGTTGATTTCGGGTCGTCAGGCTCCAGCTTCCACTGGTGATTGTGCAAATGGAAAACGTGGGTTTCCTTTACTCCGCCGTGAATCAGTCTTATTTTTGACGGATCTCCCACATAAGCTCTCAATATCGGAGGTGCAGGGTCACCGTAAGACCAAGAGCTCATTGAAATGTCCTCATCTGTAACGCCCTCGTGCATATGCTCAAGGGGCAAACGGTTTCTCATAGGCTCGGAACGGTAGCTTATGCCGGTAGTGCCGTTTGGCAGTCCTGTATGAGGGTCAACAGGCTGTTCTCCGTCTTTGTTCTTTATTTCAAGCTCGTCGTGGAAAAACACCGCATATTCTCTGAACGACGGCTCAGTTGGATTATAAATATCTGCAAACAGACCGCTTTCAATTTCTTCACCCGAAACAGGGTCAAACCACCTTGACTGCGGCTTTTCAACTATAATTGCACCGAACAAGCCGTGCACATTCGTACCGTCCTCGCCGCTTCTGGTATCACCCATATCGGAAAAGAGATAAACGCCCTCTTTTTCCGCATACCATTTGTAGGTGATAAAATCTCTTGTGGTAGTGTCGGGATTATAGCCGACATCTGCACCGTCGGAGGTCAGGACATTATATTTAAGCCCCTGAACGTGGATAGACGTTCTTCTGTCCAGCTTGTTGTAGAAATTAACCTGAATTTCATCTCCTTCATTTGCTCTTATGACAAGAGGCTGAACTTCCTTGTATGGCTGCGGCGGATTCATAGAAAATCTTTCTTTTGCTTCACGCTGAACACGCTTTGAATCCTTTTTCAGAACATACATCATTCCGTTTGGGTCATAGTCGCCGTATTTATTATAAACTATGGGTATAGATATAGCTTCAATATCAAAAACTCTGATACATTTAGATTTTGGATAATCTGATAATTCTGTCATAAATTTTAAAACTCCTTTCATTTATTAATCGAAATAACATATTATTTCACTATAATAATATGAAAGTTTTTGGGACATGACACAAATAAACCGGCAGGCAATTTAGTGGCAAATCAGCGTATCCGTTGCGTCGGGAAAATACATATTAATAATTAACAGATTAATAAAGAATTTAAACATTGCTGTTTTTTAATTTTCGATTACCTATCAGCTTATTTCTACTTTTATTAAAAGCAATAATTTCTAACAAAAAGAAATAAATACCCTCAGAGATTTTTCTTCCCTGAGGGTATTCGTTACTATTTATTTAATTATTTGGAAGATACACTTATTTATATTCCCAGTAGCCTTCACTTACAAGCACCTGTTCGTCCCAAGCTTCCTTTACTACGGTGGTTTTTGTTTCATAGTGTCCTTCTTCAGGTACTTCTACGGTTTCTGTTCCGACTTGAACATCTATATATTCACAGCGATAACTAAACCTTTCAAATTCTCCTCTGTCATCGTGATAATCTGCGTGACCGTCAATTTTGCCAGTAATATCTGCATTACATATATTACAAAGCGTTCTGGGGAGATTTTCATACACAGGCTTCTCATATGTGTACGCCTCTTTATCAACCACCCATACCTTTTCGGTTTTGGTTTCAGCCGGGTGATGTACTGTCTTGTATTCTGCCTCGTGGTATGTTTTCTGACTGCCTGCTGAGCTGCCTGCTGAGCTTTGGGCTGATGAAGTATTACCGCCTGTGTTTCCACCGCCGGTGCTGCCTGAACCGCTGCCTTTGTTTCCGCTGTCAGACTTGCTGTTACCGCTTCCGCCTGTGCTTGTCTTGCTTGCTGTGGTTTTGCTGTTTGCTGTGTTGCCTGTACTTCCGCCGGAGCTGTTACCTGTGCTTCTGCTTACAAGCTCATTTGAAGTTTTGGCTTCGGTTGCAAGCTCTGTCGGTTCTGTTGTTACTTCTGTTGTACTTGCGGTTGTTGCTATGGGTAAATCCTCTCTGACACAGCCTGCAAGAACTCCTGTTGAAATTGAAGTACCGCAAATCACTGTCATACCGAGAAGCATAGCAATAACTCTTGTTTTCGCTACAGACGAAACAAGTCCTTTTGAAGCTGTTTTAACTGCACTTTCAGCACCCTTTGAAGTAATATTCTTATTACCCTGTTTTGTAAAATCAAGGTTAATTTCGGGTACTGTAATATGCTTGCACTGCTCCTTGAAGATTGAGCCGAACAACGGTACAAATACAACACCGTGCAATTTATCGTTGTTTTCTTCCTCGTACTTCTCAATAGCAGTTTTCATCTTCTTGCGTGAAGAATTAAGTCGGCTCTTAACTGTACCCTCTGATACCTCTAAAACTTCACTGATTTCAGAGATTGACAATTCATCAAAATAAAACAGAAATACGGTTACATATTGGGAGTGTGTCAATGTATCCGACATAAGCTGTAAAATTATTTCTCTCTTTGAATTGTTGGTTATGTATTCTTCGGGTAGCATTACCTCGTTTGTTTCGACTTCGTTTGTCAAAACCTCATCTTCTATTTGATATTCCACCTTTCCCTTTAAAAAGTCTTTGCTTTTGTTTACGGCTGTCATTCTAAGCCAAGGACAAAATTTGTCTTCATTTTCGAGCGTTTCAAGTTTTAAAAATGCAGTAATATATGTTTCCTGCATAACATCTTTTGCATTTTCTTCATTTTTAAGCAAAGAAAGGCAATTAAGCCATATATCGTTTTTAGTCAAATCATAAAGTTTATTGAACGCTTTTTGACTTCCTTTTTTTGCACCTGAAACAAGCTCTTTAATATCTTTCATAAGTTTTCCTCCTTTTCTGTTTTTTGCGTTCTATTATATAGACGATTAAAAAATGGGAAAGGTTCATATTTTCGACAACTTTTTTAAAATTTTTTAAAAAAATTTAATAATTTAAAATTTGCTATTCTTGCACATTTATTATTCTAAATTAGAATTATAAATAAAAAGTGCGTAACCGAAGCTACCCACGAAAAACACATAGCTCTCAATTTTCAGAGCATATAATTTTTTCTGAAATGCAAAAAAACCGCCCTAAAAACAGTGTTTAAGGCGATTTTGAGAACTGGTGGGAGAAGGTGGATTCGAACCACCGAAG
>CAMFFI010000170.1 GCA_945949625.1 uncultured bacterium
TGGCAATAGACTCCTGCCTTACGATTATTACAATCGGAAAGCTTATGAAAAATCTTAAGGCTATGAAGTCCGTTTCAAATCTTTTAGAAGAAACTGCTCCGGGCAAATCGCAGGATGAGCTTAAGGATGAATACAACAGATTATTGCTTACAAACAATATTTTCAGACGCAGACTTGTAAAGGCATTTCCCGAAATGCAGCCCGAAAGCTATGCGGAGCAATTTGCAAAGTTAAAGGCAAAGCTTAATGAAATCAAGGAAAAAAATCTTGAAGAATACGAGCTGGTTTATGAAAATGAAGAAGAAAAGCCCTTTGCTTTCGGATTAAACTTCAACAAGCTATTCTGGCTTTTTGTTATAGGCTCATTTTTCGGAACAGTTATTGAAACAATCTGGGCATTTTTTGAATGGGGAAAATTTGAATTTCGCGTAGGTCTTGTTTACGGACCTTTTATACCCGTTTACGGCGGCGGCGCAGTGCTTATAACCCTTTGTCTTTACAAATTATACAAGGCAAAAGACATTGTTATTTATATTGCAAGCGCTTTTATCGGTGCAGGCTTTGAATATTTTTGCAGTCTTTTTCAGGAAATGATTTTCGGAACTGTATCCTGGGATTACAGCGACACTCCCTTTAACATAGACGGAAGAACAAACCTGATGTTTGCGCTTATATGGGGCTTTTTGGGACTTTTATGGGTTCGATACCTCTATCCCGGATGTTCAAAGCTTATTGAAAAAATACCTAAAAAAATCGGAAATCTGGTAACAATTTCTTTAGTCATTTTTATGGCTTTTGACGCATTTATGACCTGTGCAGGACTTGTTCGTGCTAACGAACGGGCAAATGATATTCCTGCAACAAATGTTTTTGCGCAATACCTTGACGAACATCTGGACGATGACTATTTGAAGATGATATTCCCTCATATGACAAATGTTGAAACAGGCATAAACGTTGGCGATACTGCAACCGCCGATACTCCCGAAATTTAGCAGCCGGTGGGCTGTTTCTTCGTGCAGACAGCGTCATATGGTAGCAATCATTCATTCCCGAAGCTGTCCGATCAGTTTATGATAAAGCAAAGAGTCTGCCGGTGGGCTGCACTTAAGAACAAATTATAGCGTATAATTTAACAGTACAAATAACAAAGCGGAGCAAGTAAGACCTGCTCCGCTTTAATTTATCTTCTTTTTATCAGATTACTTATTGAAAATTGACATAATATCATAGAATGTATCGTCTTCGTCTTCTTCAACCTTTTCTGCTTTTGCAGGAGTTGAATCAACAACAACATTATCATCTGCCTTAGCTTTAATTGAAGAACCGTCAGCCGCAAATCCTGTTGCAATTACAGTTACGCTGATTGCATCCTCCATTTGCTCATCAATAACAGCACCCCAGATAATGTTTGCATCATCAGAAACCTTATCCTTAATCATAGTAGAAGCTGCATCAATGTCGTCAAGACTGATGTCAGGAGAAGCTGTAATATTAATAATTACGCCCTTTGCACCGTCTATTGATGTTTCAAGCAACGGACTTGAAATTGCCATATCAGCAGCAACAGTTGCTTTATCCTTACCTGTTGCACTGCCCATACCCATATGTGCATAGCCTGCGTCCTTCATTACGGAAGTAACATCGGCAAAGTCAAGGTTTACCATACCGGGAACAAGAATCAAATCAGAAATACTCTGAACGCCCTGACGAAGTACATCGTCGGCAATAGCAAAAGCATTCTGAAGAGTTATGCTTTGATCAGAAACATATTTTAATCTTTCGTTAGGAACTATAATAAGTGAATCTACACAGGATGAAAGCTCTGCAATACCTTGTTCAGCCTGTGCCATACGTCTTTTACCCTCAAACGCAAAAGGCTTTGTTACAACAGCAACAGTTAAAATACCCATATCCTTTGCAAGCTTTGCAACAACAGGAGCAGCGCCTGTACCTGTTCCGCCGCCCATACCGGCAGTAACAAATACCATATCTGTATCCTTAAGTAATGCTGAAATCTCATCCTTGCTTTCTTCGGCAGCTTTTTTGCCGACCTCAGGCATAGAGCCTGCGCCCTTACCGCGAGTCATTTTTTCGCCGATTTGAACCTTGGTTGTTGCCTTGGAAAGTCTGAGAACATGCTCATCAGTATTAACTGCAATAAACTCAACATTCTTAACAGACATTTTAATCATACGGTTAATGGCGTTTCCGCCGCCGCCGCCTACACCTATAACTTTAATAACAGGCATAAATTCATTTTCCATTTCTAAATCAAAAGCCATTTAAACGTCCTCCTTGAACTATATTCCTACTACAATTTAATATAGTTGTTTTATTTTACAATATAAGTACACTACTATAATAAAGTAACATATTTTTATATAAATATCAATATATTTTTTTATAAAGAAAGTCAAAATCTCTGTTTATGACATATTTTTTATAATTTGTATAACAAAATTTTATAATATGGTACCTTTGTTTTGACTTTTACGCTAATTTGTGTAATACACAGAATTTACAAACGTGCTTATTCCTCAGTGCTGTTCAAGCCATTTGCCCCGTTATCAGTTAAATCATCACCGTTTTGACTGTCATCGGAACTGTTTTCCGCTGTATTCTCATCAGTTTTTTCGTCTGAGTTGTTATCACCGTTGGAGTTATCTCCGTTTTCTGCGGAATTATCATTTCCGTTTTCGCCGTCAGAGGGAATCCATTCATAGTTGTCGTCTTGTGTTTCAGAGTCTGTTACAGGCTGAGTTGTTGCCGGCTGAGAAGTTTGCAGCTGTGTTGCTTCCGTAGGGAGTGCGGCTAAAGACGGTACTGTTCCGTCTTTAAAATAAGACTTTTTGGTTGAATTGCACTTTGAAACGTCAAGAGTTCCCGAAGTCTTTGTCACGCTCTCTCCGTCAATCTTTTGTGTTATTATGGTCATTGCGGTTTTAAGCTTATAATCTATATCCTCGGGCAAACCAATTTTTATTAATATCCTGTTATCATAAATTACACTGATATTTGCAGTATCGGTTACATCAATATAGTTAATACCTTCATAACCGTTTTTATCAACACAGTTGTTTATTTCTTTAAGTATTTTATTTACATTTTCATCGGAAAACTCCGCATACTGACCTACCTGCGTATCCTTTATGTCGGAACCGATAATAATCGGAAGATTCTCTGTATTGTTATCCGATACCTCTAAAATTCTGCCGGCGGCACTGATTTTAAAATACTGATTATTACTTATAATTACATATGCCGCTTCAGCGTTTTTAACTGTAATTGTAATTGTATCTGGTATCTTAAAATCAACTCGGGCATTCTCAATATAAGGCAATGCGTCAATAATTTTTTGAGGCGTTGCATTTAACTGTGCAAGAAAAATATTTTCTTCCATTTGCACACCGCTTAACTGAATGATTTTTTCTTCTTCATAAAGGCTGTTGCCCTCAACCTTGATGTTTTCGGTTTTAAAAAGCACCGTTAAGGACAAAACTATACCGATAATAAGTACAACTGCAAAAATCATACTGTAAGTTACAATGTGCCTTATTTTTCTTCTTCGCGGAGACAGGGGTGCTTTCTGCTTCTTTTGTTTTTCTCTTTGACGTTTTGCCGCATATGCTCTTCTTTGCTTTGTTTCATCAACGTAAAATCCGTCCCCGTACTCATTGGAAGGA
>CAMFFI010000171.1 GCA_945949625.1 uncultured bacterium
CATACTGTCGTTGATGTGGATAGCCTTTAATCTTTGAATTCCGATAATTTTATCAAATTCTTCAAGAACACCTTCAAGATTATCAACAATATCATAACCTCCGTCAAAAACGTGACAGGTATCAAGGCAAATTCCGAGCTTGCCGCTAAGCTGTGTGTTGTCAATTATCTGTTTCAGCTCTTCAAATTTTGAACCTACTTCGCTGCCTTTTCCGGCCATTGTTTCAAGCAAAACAGTTGTTGTCATATCTTCGTACAAAGCCTTGTTCAGCTGATTTGAAATTAGCTCAATACCTTTGTCAATACCTTGTCCCACGTGACTGCCGGGATGAAAATTGTAGAGATTTCCGGGAAGATATTCCATTCTTTTCAAATCATCTTCCATAGTTTTTAATGCAAATTCCCTTGTTTTTTCATCTTTTGAGCATGGATTGAGAGTATATGGAGCGTGAGCAAGGATTTTTCCGAAGTTGTTTTCGTCCATTAGTTGAATAAGTTTTTTTACGTCTTGCTCGTCTATTTCCTTTGCTTTACCCCCTCGGGGATTTCTTGTGAAAAACTGAAATGTGTTTGCTCCTATTGAAAGCGCCTGCTTTCCCATTTCGTAAAATCCCTTTGATACTGATAAATGACAGCCTATTATCATAAATTTCTTTCCCTTCTGTTAGTTTATGTTTATTATTTTTATGATTTTAATTAATTTATTTCTGCATAATTTCGTTGTAATCAAAATGGTTATGTGCTATAATTATAACATAATTTTTTCAAAATACATATTAAATTTTTATAATTCTCGGAGGTTTATATGGCAGAAATTAAAGCCTTTAAAGGTATGCGATACAGTGAAAACGCAGGTAATATAAAAGAGCTGTGCTGTCCGCCTTATGATATTATCAGCGACAGTCAGCGGGAAGAATATTTAAAGCAAAATCAGTATAATATTATCAGGCTTGAACTGCCAAAAGGTGAGGAGCCATATAAAAACGCATCGGAAATCCTGAAAATGTGGCAGGAAAAGGGCGTGCTTGTAAAAGAAGATAAGCCTGCCATTTATATTTATGAAGAGGAGTTTACAGCTTACGGTCAGAGAAAAAGCATAAAAGGTATAATAGCAAGGGTAAAGCTGGAGGAATTTTCAAAAGGGATTATCCTTCCTCACGAATTTACTTTGTCAAAGGCAAAAGAGGACAGATTTAACCTTATGAAAGCAACAAACTGCAACTTCAGCCAGATTTATGCTCTTTATATGGACGAAAGCCATACTACGCTTAATACCATTGATGAAAAATCGCAGGATAAAGCAAAGCTTGAGTTTACCGATGACGACGGGGTAACTCACCGCCTTTGGATTGTTACCGATGAGGATGTAATTGCAAAGCTGATTGATGATTTCAAAGACAGAAAGCTTTATATTGCCGACGGTCATCACAGATATGAAACTGCTCTTAATTACAGAAATTATTGCAGGGAAAAAGGTATTTCAAAGGCAGGCGATGCACAGGATTATCAGATGATTTATCTTGTTGATATGGAACATCCGGGACTTGTAGTATTTCCTACTCACAGACTTGTAAGAGATTTGAAAAATTTTGACAAAAATAAAATTATTTCTCAGTGTAAAGAATATTTTTATACCGAGGAAAAAACTGATGTTAAAAATATGGAAAAAGACCTTGAATTGCTTTACTCACAGGGCAAAAAAGCTTTCGGCTTTTACTGCGGAGGAAATTCTTGGGTACAGCTTACGCTGAAAAGCTTTGAACCGCTTAACGAGCTTATTCCGAATGTCAGCAAGGTGTCCCGTGAGCTTGACGTTACAGTGCTTCATACGCTTATTCTTGAAAAGATTTTCGGTATCGATAAAGAAAATATGGCTAATCAGATTAATTTAACATATACAAAATATTTTGATGAGGCAATAGACGGAGTAAATAACGGCGATTTTCAGTGTGCGTTTATTCTGAATCCAACAAGAGTCAGCGAAATCAGAGACGTTGCACTGGAAGGGGAAAAAATGCCTCAGAAATCCACATACTTCTATCCAAAAATGATTACCGGAATGGTAATGAATGAGCTTTGTGACTGAGCTTTTATTTGAAAAATTAAATACGGAAAGAGTTTTATATGATTGATTTTATAACGCAAATAGATTTCTCAATTTTAAATTTTATCCAGAATATGCTTCGCTGTGATTTTCTTGACGCAGTAATGAAATTTTTCAGCTACATCGGTGAGGGCGGAATAATTTGGCTTGCAATTTCAGTTCCTATGCTTTTTTTCAGAAAATCAAGGAGCTGGGGCATAATGATGATTGTTTCAATGCTTATTGCTTTTATTACAGGCGAGCTTATTATTAAAAATGTTGTATGCCGTTACAGACCGTTTATTGACTTGAATATATCAAATTTGCCGGTGCTTCATGCAAGCGGATTCAGCTTTCCGTCAAGTCACAGTTCTACCGGCTTTGCAGCAGCGACGGTACTGTTTAGAATGAATAAGAAATACGGAACGGCTGCAATTGTGCTTGCTTGTATTATTTCATTTTCACGTCTTTACAATTATGTGCATTTTCCAAGCGATGTATTGGCAGGAATTCTGTTGGGAATCGGAAGCGCCTTGCTGGTTTGCTTTGCGTTTAAAAAATTCGGTTGGCAGAATAAAATCAGCCGTTTAGGTTCCGGAGGTAATTAATATGAAAAATCATAAGTTTATAGGCAGTTCAAGGGACGATGTTTTTTGCATAAAGGGAGTTGACCTCTTCCGATATAAGTGGTATTCAAACGGAGAGTGTGCAAGCGTTGTAAATCCTGAAAACGGAAAGATGTATAGCTTTTCATCTTACTACATTGAATATGGAAAGAAAAAAATGGAGTTTATAGCCGGCAAAGATGAATACGGCTGCTGGCTGTTTTTTGAAAATTAATTAATCGGAGGAAAGTAAAGTGGAAAAACTAAAAGCGGTAAACTTGTTTGATTACAGCCAAACAATTGCAAAGCCTTTGTTTGAAAGCATAACATATCCATGGGAGGTTTTGCCTAAGATTAAGGATTTTATACTTGAACTGGGTAAAAGTCTTGATACGGAAAAATTCAATAAAATAGGGGAGGATATCTGGGTTGCAAAAACTGCCAAGGTTGCACCTACGGCTTTTTTGCACGGACCGTTGATTATTTGCGAAAACGCGGAGATTCGTCATTGTGCATTTATAAGGGGCAGTGCAATTGTAGGGGAAAACGCAGTTGTGGGTAATTCTACCGAGCTTAAAAATTCAATCCTGTTTAATAATGTTCAGACTCCGCATTATAATTATATCGGCGACAGCGTTCTGGGCTATAAAGCACATACGGGTGCCGGTACAATTACATCAAATTTAAAGTCAGACAAAAGTCTTGTAACCGTTAATTTTGAAGGTGAAAAGATAGAAACAGGGGTTAAAAAATTCGGCGCGATGATTGGCGATAACGTAGAGGTTGGCTGTAACAGCGTTTTAAATCCCGGTACGGTTATCGGCAGAGGTACAAATATTTATCCGCTGTCAATGGTAAGGGAATATGTGCCTGAAAACAGCATTTATAAAAAGCAGGGTGAAGTTGCTGAGAAACACCTTTGATTTAGAATTGAAAAGACCATAAAAAGTCGAGTGCCTCGACACGCAATTCGTGCAGACAGTTTGTACTGACTG
>CAMFFI010000172.1 GCA_945949625.1 uncultured bacterium
CTCCGTAATCTATCCACTGTAAATCAGCAGTAAGGAGCTTGCACTCGCCTGCCTTTAAGGAAAGTCCTGCTGCTTTGGGAGCCGGATACTGCTCTTTGCCCTCATCACCTGCAACGCCGTTGTTAAAGATTACTTTTTCTGAAGCATAATCGGCAGAAAAAGATTTTGTATAGAGTCCGCTTTCGTCTAACTCCATAGGTTCGCCCGGCCATTCGCCGTTGCCTTTTGTTCCGTAAACATATACATGCACATTATCCCATTGATATACTGAATTATCAAAGTACACACGGGAACCTGCGTCAGCCGCACTTGCAGTAAATGCAGATAAAGCAAAGGAGGTGCAAATCATCATTACAGCCAGCAAAAGGCTCAATAATTTTTTTTGAGTTTTCATTAATTTTCTCCTTCTAAACATATTGATTTTATTAAAAATCACGTTCATTATAACATTCTTTACATTTATTAACAATTATTTTTGAAAAAATCATCCATTTACACATATTAAAGTTCCGAATTTTGTCTAAAAATACAATAATACAAATCAAATTTGTGTTGAATAGACTAATTTTTACTGCTATAATTATATCAAATGACAACAGGAGCAAATTTTAAATGAGAACCTTAGAGATTAAACATAACGACGCAAACCAAAGACTTGATAAATTTTTGCAGAAAAAATTTAAAACTATGCCCAAATCCTTAATGTATAAATACATAAGGACAAAATACATTAAGCTGAACGGTAAAAAATGCACAAGCGAGGTTTTTCTTAAGGAAGGCGATGTTTTAACCTTTTACATAAAGGACGAATTCTTTGAAAACTCCGAAAAAGAAGAAAACTATGAATTTTTAAAAGCTCCTAAAAAATTTGATATTTTATATGAGGACAGTAACATTATACTTATTGATAAAAAGCCGGGACTTATTGTTCATCCCGATAAAAGCTATCACTTTGATTCTCTTATTTCAAGAATTCTCCACTATTTATATGACAAAAAGGAATACAATCCGAAAGATGAAAATTCATTTACTCCTGCGCTTGTAAACCGTATTGACAGAAACACAGGCGGAATTGTTATTGCCGCAAAAAACGCAGAGGCTCTCAGGGTTTTAAATGCAAAAATGAAAAACCGCGAGCTTGAAAAGTATTATCTTTGCCTTGTCCACGGAATTTTAAAGAAAAAAAGCGACGTTTTGCAGGGATATATCATTAAAGATGAAAAGAAAAACAAGGTTACTGTTTTGAAAAAAGAAACAGAAAACAGCAAACAGATTAAAACTGCGTACAAGGTTCTTGATGAGAAAGACAGCGTAAGTCTTCTTGAAATTCATTTGCTTACAGGAAGAACGCACCAGATAAGAGCACATATGGCGTCGTTGGGACATCCGCTTTTAGGCGACAGCAAATATGCAAAAGAAACAAAGGGTAAAAATAAAAAAGCACCCGATAATCTGAAATATCAGGCGCTTTATTCCTATAAGCTTTTATTTAATTTTAAAGAAGACGCAGGAAATCTTAATTATCTTAACAGAAAAGAGTTTACCGTTAAGAACGTACCCTTTGCAAAAAACGGTCATATTTATTTATGAGAATTATTTAATACACATCATCGCACACATTGTTCCCCTCTCGCCCTTTGTAGCACGGTGACTCCATAAAATCTCGCTATTGCAATTTGTGCAAACATCGCTGACAGTTATTTTATCGGAATTTACTCCGTTGTGTATTAAAATCTGACGGTTTGTTTCGAGTAAATCAAGCATAAATTTTCCGTCTTTCTTTTGAAACACGAATTTTTCTGTATCAAGCTCTTTTAGATTCAAAAAATGCTCTGCACAGGATAAGTCCACTTCGTAACAGCATTTAGAAATTGCAGGACCTATTGCCGCCGTAATATCCTCGGGGTTTGTTCCGAATTCACTGTGCATTTTCTTAAGAACCTGCTCCCCTATTTTGCCTGCTGTTCCTCTCCAGCCTGCGTGAGCCAAAGCAATTGCTTTGTTTTTTGTATCAACAAAAAACAGCGGAGTACAGTCTGCGTAATATGTTACAAGGGTAACTCCCTTTTCGTTGGTAATAAGTGCGTCAACGCTTTCCATATCACGAGGCTTGAAAATTCCGATACCGGCATCTTTTTTATAAACGCGTCTCACATAGGTATGGTGGTCCTGTGCTGACGCTACAAGACTGTTGTAGTCAAATCCTGCACTTTTGCAAAAGCGCTTATAATTTTCCATTACGTCTTCAGGATTGTCACCGCGGTTAAAAGCCATATTCATAGAGGAAAAAATTCCCTTTGAAACGCCGCCGAGACGTGTGGAAAAGCCGTGATTTATAAAGCTAATTTCCGATAAGGAATTATATGTCAGATAGGGTATGGTATCTTTGTTATTAAGAGTCATTGTTTTTGATTTGAAATCCATTAAATCATATCCTTTCCGATTAATAGTACTATATATTATTAAAACTTTCAAGGATAAATAAACAAAAGAAGGTATTGTTATGAAAAAGCTATTTGGAAACAACATTAAGCCCTGCTGTGATTACTGTGAGTTTTCAGCAGTTTCCGACGGTAAGATGTGTTGTTCAAAAAATAAAATATTTGAAAATGAAAAATGCAGGAGCTTTAAATATGACCCGTTAAAGAGAGTTCCGAAAACTACTCCTGCACTTGGGCAATTTTCTCCGGAAGATTTCGCTTTATAAGATTGCATAAAAATGAACCGACTGAAAAGCCGGTTCATTTTTATTTAAATTTTTCAGAAGGATTTAAAAATAAAGCTGTGAGTAAGTTCTCAGTTTTTGCTTTACCCTTTTGATTTCTCTTGAAACAGTTGATTTGTGTCTGTTTGTTTCAGCGGCAATCTGATTTACAGATTTACCGTTGACAAAAAATTCGTTAAAGTACATTTTCTGTTTTTCGGTAAGAGTAATTTCAGCCGCCTTTTTAATGAATTTAAGCATTGATTTTTTTGGATTGTAGCTTTGGTGTTCGTTCTCTTTATAATATTCAAAGAAAAGATAATCATTGTTTATATCGTTTAAATTAATAACCTTATTACGCACTTTCGTACCTTTCTGCCCTTTCCTTAAGCAAATTTCCGGTGTCTAAACAATCGTTGTAAATTGCTCTTATACAGGCTATTTTCCAGTTATACTCCTTTGGATTTTTAAATTTCAGCTCTTTGTCGGATTTAAGTTTTTCCAGCAAAGTATGTATCTTTTGAGCAGAGGAAAAATACTCGTCTGCCATTTCATAATAGCTTATTTGTTTTTTTACATTCATCATATCATTCCTTCCTGTCATTTTAACTTAATTATTCACTAACCTGCGGGGCGTCAGGCTGTAATTATATTTTAGCAAAGAATTTTCACCTGTTCAATAAAAATTAGAACATTTGTTCTTGTAATTTCAGAACTGTCCCATTGTCAGTACTTTACAAAAATTTTTCTAACAACAGTAAAATGCTTTGAAAGAATAATACGTTTATCTATTTTTCAATAAAAAGTCGAGTGCCCCGACACGCAATTCGTGCAGACAGTTTGTACTGACTGCAACCTTTTATGCCCAAGCGCAGCCGAGCAATTTCCTATAATGTAAAAAAGTCGAGTGCCTCCACACGCAATTCGTGCAGACAGTTTGTACTGACTGCAACCTTTTATGCCCGAGCGC
>CAMFFI010000173.1 GCA_945949625.1 uncultured bacterium
TGTTTATGAATTTTAATATAATTACACTGGGCTGTAAAGTAAATCAATATGAGTCCCAGGCAATGAAAGAAGCGTTGCTAAAAAGCGGTTTTACAATGTCGGATAATAAGGATAAGGCTGATATTACCGTAGTGAACACCTGCACAGTAACATCGGTAAGCGACGCAAAAAACAGAAAAATCATTCACAAGGCAAGAAGAAATAATCCTGACGGCATAATCGTCCTGACCGGCTGTATGCCCCAGGCTTTTCCCGATGATTTTGATACCTTTAAGGATTGTGACATTGTCCTAGGAAACTACGCGCGAAACGATCTTGTTCCTGCTCTTGAAAAATATTTTAATTCACCGCATCAAATTGTAATGATTAAAAACAATCAGGAAAAAGCCCCTGAATATGAAAAAATTTCCGTATCTGATTTTGGAGAGCATACAAGAGCATTCGTAAAAATCGAAGACGGGTGCAACAGATTTTGCTCCTATTGTATTATTCCTTATGCAAGGGGAAGAGTCCGCTCCAAAAGCATTGAAGATTTAAAATCGGAAATAGAAAATCTCGCACAAAGCGGCTATAAGGAAATAGTGCTTGTGGGAATAAATCTTTCCGCTTACGGACAGGACATCGGCAAATCTCTGTGCGACGCAGTTGAAGCGGTTTGTGAAAATGAAAAGATTCTTCGCGTGCGTTTGGGTTCTCTTGAGCCTGAGCAAATGGACGAAAAGGTTATAGAAAGACTTGCAAAACAGCCAAAGCTGTGCCCACAGTTTCATTTATCCTTGCAAAGCGGATGTGATGAAACGCTTAAGAGAATGAACCGTCACTACGATACCTCGCTTTATTACGAAATTGTATCGAATCTTCATAAGGCTTTTGAAAATGCCGCAATGACAACCGATGTAATGGTCGGTTTTGCCGGCGAAACACAGCAGGAATTTGAACAATCCGTTGAATTTGTTAAGAAGGTAGGTTTTTCAAAGGTACACGTTTTTCCTTATTCAAGACGGAAAGGAACCGTTGCTGATAAAGCTCCGAACCAGGTAGATGAAAAAACTAAGGGCGATAGGGCAAAGGAAATGATTTCCGTAACCAATGCGATGAGAAAAAGCTTTTTGAAAAGTCAGGTTGGAATTGTTGAACCTGTTCTTTTTGAAACTATGAAAAGCGAAGATTATTGCGTAGGCTACACACCCAATTATACTCCTGTTCACGTTTTTACAAGAAACAATCTGTGCGGACAGATTTTAAATATAAAGATAACAGGTGCAGAAAGTGATTTTTGTATCGGTGAATTAGTTTAAAATACTGATAACATTTTCAATTTCTTCTTTTGCGTCATCATTTAAAAGACTTTCATAGCTATACAGCATAAAGCCTTTTATCTGGCCGTATTTTCTGATAAATTCCACTTCCTGTTTAAGAATATCGTTATGATTTTTCCACGTACCCTCGTCGCTTTCTTCACTGCCTGCTTTATAACCTGCAAGACCTATATATAAATCGCAGAATCCACTGTATTCCAAATCAATCCACTGATTAACTGCATCTTCAAATGACAGTGCAGGGTTTTCAAGGCTGTAATAAAGCTGTGGGCAGATATAATCTATATAGCCTGCCTCTTTACACCACGACTCGACATCAGCTCCCAGACTATTGTTGTTTTCAATATTTCCCTGAGGAGAAATTCCGAAAGCTATGTCATTTTTTATTTTATGTAATTCAAGATAGCATTGTGCAACCATTATATTTACGTTTGATTTTCTCCATTCCTGAAGATTCATAGGATTTTCTGTATTGGATTTGTAATCGTTGTATTCATTTTTGTCGAAACTTTCGTCCTCGGTAGGATAAAAATAGTCGTCAAACTGAATACCGTCCACATCATATTTGCTTACTATTTCGCAAACGCCCTGAACTATAAGGTTTCTGACCTCAGGTAATGCAGGGTTGTAGTATATTCCGTTTTCAGTTTCAACACCCAAGCTTTTGTTTTTAATATAAGGGTTATCGCTGCTAAGACTGTTCGGAGTTTCGTTAAGCTTGATTCTGTACGGATTAACCCATGCGTGAATACTTAAACCTTTTTCTCTGCATATTCTGCACATTATTTCAAGTGGGTCGTAGTCACAAGATTCTCCTTGTTTTCCTGTGATTATATGAGAGGACGGAAAAATGTCCGATTTATAAAGTGCGTCGCCAAAAGGTCTTACCTGAACAATAAGAGTATTAAAACCGCTGTTTTTGCAGTTATCGGCTATGTTGCTGAATTTATCTGTAAAATCCTTTTCGTTTCTTTTTTTGTCTTCTAAATTCAAGTCCATATATGTAACCCATACGCCTCGCAGCTCCTTTTCATTTTCATTGGTGCTGATGTTTATTACCTGTTCTGTCTGACTGCTGTCAGGTGTGCTTATACCCGTTTGTGTTGCCCGGGTTTCTTTATTTGAAACAGGTTGTAAAGACGTAGCGGAAATTACAACGGCTAAAATCACCACACAAATTATTGTAGGCATAAATCTAAGCTTTCTCATATTTTTTCCTTTCGGAGGTAAAATGAATTTCCTCGTTTGTTTTATTATTACTTATATTATAGTTATTAATATATGTGCTGTTTTTATAACAATATATGATAAAATCGCCGCAATAAGGCATAAACGCAGAATCAGTGAAAAAACTCTGCTGATTATTTCTTTCTTCGGCGGAAGCGTATGTATGTACTTAACAATGCTGATTATACGGCACAAAACAAGACGCATTAAATTTATGCTGGGTATTCCTTTAATATTAATTGCACAGCTTACTGCTGTATTCTTGATTTTGGTGAAAATATATGGAAAATAAACTGAAATTTATTGTTTCTGATGAATGTAATAATATGACCGCTTTAACATTCTTAAAAAAACAATGTAATGTTTCTTCAAGAATGATAACACGCCTGAAGCGTGAAAAAAACGGTATTTTGCGAAACGGAAAACTTTTAAGAACAATTGACCTTCTTCAAGGCGGAGATGAGGTTGTGCTGAATTTGCCTGTTGATAAAAGTCAGATTGTTCCCGTTAAGGGACAGCTTGAAATATTATACGAAGATGAACATATTTTAGCTGTTAATAAGCCGTACAATATGCCTGTTCACCCTACGAAAATACATCAGCTTGACACTCTTGCAAATATTGTTGCAGGCTATTCTGAAGAAAAAAGCGAGCATTATACCTTTCGTGCAATTAATCGACTTGACAAGGATACCTCAGGAATAGTTATAATCGCAAAGGATTCTTATTCCGCTGCAAAGCTTTTTAAGGGAATTGAAAAAAACTATTACGCTGTATGTCAAGGTATAATAAATCAAAAAGGAACCGTTAATTTTCCTATTAAGGTAAAAGAGGGACATACCATTGAACGCTGTGTATCTTCAGACGGAAAACCTTCCGTAACTCACTATAAGCCTTTGATGTGGGGCAATAATCATACTCTCCTTGAGTTGAAGCTCGAAACAGGCAGAACTCATCAGATAAGATGTCATATGAGCAGTATTTCACATCCTCTTGCAGGTGATGATATGTACGGCGGAAGTCTTGAATTTATAAAAAGACAGGCTCTTCATTGCGGAAAAGTTGAATTTAATCATCCCGTAACTAATAAACAGAT
>CAMFFI010000174.1 GCA_945949625.1 uncultured bacterium
CTACTATTTCGTAGAAAACGCCCTTTTTGCCGAACAGCTTGCAAACGCCTCCTGCTATGCTTGCCCACAAAACCTTCGGCAAGCCTGCTTTAGTAATGGCGTACTGCATTTTTATGGTTTCTCCCACACCTACTCCCGTTGTGGGATGTGAAGCAAACTTTGAAAGAAATTTTGCCCAAAAGCCGATTTTTAAATCCTCTCTTTTTACAACACGGTTCTGGCAAAGCGCAATTATTTTTTCACTTGATGAAACAATATCTCCCTCTTCATAAATAGGAGAAACGTATTTCTTGAAAATTTCTATATAATCCTCGCCCTGCTTTACAAAGTGGGTTTTAATTGCATGACGCATATATGTAGTTCCGTTTACGGTTATTTCTACGTTTTTTCCTTCATTTGCGACAAATTCCATTAAAATTTACCTCCGTTTATTTATGCAGAAATCAAACTAAACTTTATTATACAATAAAAATATTATTTTATCAATAAGTTATCATTATTTGTTTGGAGATTTTTATGTTCAGCGAAGCAGATAAAAGTACGGTTTACGAATGTACGGGAACCGTTGAGTCGGTTATATACAGAAATGAAGAAAACGGCTACACCGTTATAGAGCTGTCCGGCGATGAGCCTATAACAGCTGTGGGAATTATGCCCCTTTTAAGCGTTGGAGAAGAGGTAAAGCTTACAGGCGTGTTTAAAAATCACCCGTCCTACGGGAAACAGTTTTCCGTTACCGCCTGCGAAAGAAGTATTCCAAAAAGCTTAGGGGGAATACTTAAATATCTTTCCTCAGGCGCAATAAAAGGCATAGGACCTGCTACGGCGCAAAGGCTTGTAAAGGAGTTTAAGGAGCAGACCATAGAGGTGATTGAAAACGAGCCTGAAAGAGTGTGCAAACTAAAGGGTATTTCCTTTGAAAAAGCACAGGAAATAAGCAGACAGGTCAGAATGAATACAGGAATAAGAGAACTGCTCGTTTATTTTTCAGGCTATGATATTTCGCCCAACTGCGCATTGTCAGTTTACAGAGCTATGGGCTCGGAAGCGCTTGACAGAATAAAGGAAAATCCCTATATTCTCTGCAACGGAGGCTTTAATATCTCCTTTGAAAAAGCTGATAAAATCGCTATGTCACAGGATAAGCCTGCCGACAGTCAGTACAGAATACGGGCAGGGCTAGCATATGTGCTTGCACATAATCAGGTAAACGGTCACACCTGCCTGCCGAAGGAAACCTTAATCAAGGTTACGTCGGACTTCCTGGGGATTGACATAAAGCTATGCAGTGATACTCTCGAGGAAATGATTTTCGACTCGTCAATAGTAAAAGACGAAATAGGGGAAAAGGAGTTTGTTTTTATTCCTTCTGTTCACAGATGTGAAAAATTCATAGCAGCAAGAATTAACTTTATTTGCAGATACCCCTCCGACAGAATTCCCGATATAGAAAGCAGAATAAAGCATATTGAAGATGTTGAAAATATACATTATGCAGATTTGCAGAAAAAAGCCATAACCGATGCTTTGTCAAAGGGTATGCTTGTGCTTACAGGCGGTCCCGGCACAGGAAAAACCACAACACTCAATGCTATTATCAGCATTTTAAAGGACTGCGGAAAAAAGGTGTTTCTAACTGCGCCAACGGGACGTGCCGCACAGCGTATGAGTAAGGTTACGGGCTGTGAGGCAAAAACAATTCACCGTTTGCTTGAGGTTAATTTTACAAAAGAGGAGGAAATGTCCTTTAAGCATAATGAAAAAAATCTTCTTGACTGCGACACGCTGATAGTTGACGAGGTTTCAATGGTTGATGTTTTCTTGTTTGAAAGCCTGATGAAGGCTCTGCCCTTAGGCTGCAGACTTATACTTGTAGGCGATTCAAACCAGCTCCCCTCGGTAGGTCCGGGTAATGTCCTTGAGGATATTGTTTCATCAAATACTATTCCCGTTGTTGCGCTCAATGAAATTTTCCGCCAGTCAATGGAGAGTATGATTGTTACAAATGCACATAAAATAGTAAACGGAGAAATGCCCGATCTTAGCCGAAAGGACAAGGATTTTTTCTTTTTGCCCTGCAATAATCAATACGATATAAGCAATATAATTGTAGATTTGTGCAAGCGCCGCTTGCCTGCGTCCTATAACTACTCGCCTTTTTCGGATATTCAGGTGCTTTCACCGTCAAAAAAGGGGGAGCTTGGCACAGTTGAGCTTAATAAGAAGTTACAGCAGGCATTGAATCCCAATACAGAGAATGCAGAGGAAATAGTAATTAACGGCAAAGCCTTCCGCAAGGGCGATAAGGTTATGCAGATTAAAAATAATTACGATATTAACTGGTTTAAAGAAAACGGAGAAACGGGAGCAGGTATTTTTAACGGAGATATTGGTATTCTTGAAAGCGTCAGCAAAAAGAATAACATTATTAAGGTAGTATTTGACGATAAAACCGCTGTTTATGACCGTGACAGCGCTGTAGATTTGGATTTTGCCTATGCCTGCACCGTTCACAAAAGTCAAGGAAATGAATTTGAGGCTGTAATAATTCCCATGCACAGAGGAGCACCTCAGCTTTATTACAGAAATCTTCTTTACACTGCTGTAACAAGGGCAAAGAAAATTTTGATTTTGGTAGGAGACAGGGCAACCGTTGAATTTATGGTAAACAACAACCGTCGGTCAAAGCGTTACAGCGGACTTAAAGAGTTTTTAATCAGGAGCAGAAATGAGCAGGATATTTAAAAATTTTTCAAAACTTATTTATCCTGCAAGGTGTCCCTTTTGCGATAAAATAATAGCAGACGACAAGCTTATGTGCGACTCCTGCAAGGATAAGGTCATTTATGAAGAGCCACTTAAATCCGTGCTTGAAAATTCATTTTGCGTAAGTCCCTTTCCCTATCAGGGAATTTACAGGGACGCAATACTGAATTTAAAGTTCAAAAAGCGTCAGCGTAACGCTTACTGCCTGTCTCTTTACATTGTTCAGGCTGTAAGGCAATGCTATGAAAACGAACACATAGATTTTATTACCTCCGTACCCTTGAGCAAGCGCCAGATGCGTAAAAGAGGCTTTAATCATGCGGAGGCTCTTGCAAGAAGTGTTTCCGAAATTAGCGGTATTCCTTACAGGGAAAGCCTTGTAAAAATCAGGGATAACAAGGTTCAGCATACCCTAAACAGAATTGAAAGAGCCAAAAATGTTAAGGGCGTATATAAAATTGCCGATACAAAAATAACTGGAAATAAAATACTTCTCGTTGATGATATTGTTACAACAGGCTGTACCCTTGCAGAGTGTTGTAAGGTGCTGAAAAAGTCGAAAAATAAGGTGATTTGCTGTACTTTTTGCAGTACGCTGTTATACTGATATTAATTTTATTGCATAAGCTCTTATTGAAATTGAATATGTATTATGATAGAATAAAGTTCAGGTTTTGGATATGGAGGCAGAATATGGATATAGCAATTGATTTGGGAAGTACAAGAACAAGAGTATTTATCCCCGATAAGGGTAAAATAATTGACGAGGCTACTGTTGCCGCAATAGATTTGGAAAAGGAAGAAATTATTGCAACTGGCGATAAGGCATATAAAATGCTGGGAAAAACACCT
>CAMFFI010000175.1 GCA_945949625.1 uncultured bacterium
CATCAACTGCCATTTTGAGTAATCAATTTCTTCACTGCCGCCGCCTAAGGAATTATACATCTTGTTAAACTGCTCTGTATATTCCTTTAAGGTAAGGTTGAACCTTGCCCCCGTTGCGTTCTGACTTTCCTCCCAATTCACCTTGCTTGGATAGGGATAGCCTTCGTCGGCTGTTGCGGTTTTGCCCTCGCTTTTATTGTTTGATGTATTGCTGTCGGAGCCCATATTACAGGAGGTGAAAAGAAGTAACAGGGAAACCGCTAAAATTAAGCATATTAACTTTTTCATAGTACTTCCTTTCTCGTGTAATTATTTGTTTTTTTCGTACAATGTGCAGGCATAGTCGCAGAGGTTGACATAAAAACACATAAAATATTTCTGTAACATTCGCCCTACCAATCATTCGGAAATGCTTTATGCTGCGGACAAGTGCAAGGATTGTCCCTACTCTATCTCATAGGGGGTTTGAGGGGGTATGGGCGACTGCCGTATCCACAAGCCGCAATTTGCAATTAGTTTTGCGCTTTGCGGCGGGATGTGGGCATCCCGCCCTACCAAATCATCCAAAAACGTTTTCCGTATAAACGGACAAGTGCAAGGGTTGTGCCTACTTCTCTCCCTCTGTCAAAACTGCGTTTTGACACCTCCCTCATCAGAGGGAGGCAAGATTTAAAGCATATAGGTTTTGCGATGTTATGGACAAGTGCAGAGGTTGACATAAAACACATAAAATATTTCTGTAACATCGTAGGGCGGGATGTTTCTGCCCACTCATAGGGGGATAGAGGGGGTATGGGCGACTGCCGTACCCACATCCCGCCGGACAAATTTCAAAATTAATTTTGTGGTTTTTGCTGCGGACAACCGCAAGGGTTGTGCCTTCTGATTGTTTCTGTTAAGCTTGCAAAGCAAATTTAGCTTTCGTCCTTTTCGTCCGTTTCTTCCTCAGTTTCGTCAGAGTCTTCTTCCAAATCCTCGGGGTTTTCCGCTTCCTGAGAATCTTCAAGCTTTTGTGCGTTATCCTCGTGAGGAGCTCTTGCCAGAGTTACAACCTTACTTCCCTCTTTAATTTTCATAAGGGTTACGCCCTTGCTGGGACGTCGGCAAACTCTGATTGTATCGGCGGCAATTCTTATTATTACACCGTCATCGGAGATTATTATAATATCGTCCTCAAGATTAACAACCTTAATTGCGGCTACCTTTCCGTATTTTTCGGTGTGGTAATTTGTAATACCCTTGCCGCCTCTTGACTGAAGTCTGTAATCGCTTTGCTCTGAAAGTCTGCCGTAGCCTGTTTCAGAAACAGTAAGAACATAAGCGTTTTCTCTGAGAACACTCATTCCCACAATTACATCGCCCTCATCAAGGTTCATAGCCTTAACACCCCGAGCCTGTCTTCCCATAGGACGCACGTCGTTTTCGTTAAATCTTATAGCCTTGCCGTTTCTTGTTGCAACAAGAACCTCGCTGTTGCCGTCGGTCATTCTTACCCAGGCAAGCTCGTCGCCGTCGTTAAGCTCAAGAGCAATAAGACCGCCTTTTCTGGAGGTATTATAAGCATTAAGGCTGATTCTTTTAATAATACCTTTTCTTGTAACCATAATAAGATATTTGTTCTCGTCAAATTCGGGAACCTTTATCATTGAGGTTACCTTTTCATCACCGTCAATGGGCAGTAAATTAGCAATATTAAGTCCCTTTGACTGGCGGCTGCCCTCGGGAATTTCATAGCATTTAAGCCTGTAAACCTTTCCCTTGTCGGTAAAGAAAAGAATATAATCGTGAGAGTTTATAACAAACATTTCTGTTGCAACGTCCTCTTCACGTCTTGACATACCCGAAACACCTCTTCCGCCACGGCGCTGAATTTTGTAGGTATCGGTTGTCTGACGTTTTACATAGCCGAACTGTGTAATGGTAACCACACATTCCTCCTGAGGAATAAGGTCTTCAATATCAACCTCGCCGCTGACAGCACATATTTCCGTACGTCTTGGGTCGGCATATTTGTTGCGGATTGCAATAATTTCCTCTTTTACTATTGCCAAAAGTCTTTCGTGACTTCCTAAAATTTCGGTAAATTCCTTAATTTTTGCGTGAAGTGCGGCAATTTCGTCTTCAATTTTTGCACGCTCCATATTTGTCAGCTGTCCCAGACGCATCTGAACGATTGCCTGAGCCTGAACATCGTCAAGACCGAAACGCTCCATTAAGGCAATTTTTGCACTTGCCTGGTCCTTGCTTCTTCTGATAATTGCGATTACCTCGTCAATAAAGTCAATGGCAATTTTCAAGCCCTCTAAAATATGACATCTTTCCTGAGCTTTTTTAAGGTCAAATTCCGTTCTTCTTTTAATTACGTCAACCTGGAATTCAACATAATTTTCAAGAACCTCTTTTAGAGTAAGAATTTTCGGCTCGCCGTTTACGATTGCAAGCATAATAACGCCGAAGGTGCTCTGGAGCTGTGTATATGTAAACAGCTGATTTAAAACAACCTGGGGAGAGGCTTCTCGCTTAATGTCAATTTCAATATGCATACCCTCTCTGTCGGAGTGGTCGTCAATATTTGAAATTCCCTCAATTCTTTTTTCCTTAACCAAATCGGCAATATTCTCAATAAGTCTTGCCTTATTTACCTGATAAGGAAGCTCTGTTACTATTATTTTAAATCTTCCGTTTTTAGCCTCGACAATTTCTGTCTTTGCCCTTACGGTAATTTTTCCTCTGCCGGTTGCATATGCGGCACGGATACCGCTTCTGCCCATAATTATGCCGCCTGTGGGAAAATCAGGGCCGGGGATACACTCCATAAGCTCTGCAAGCTCACAGTCGGGATTATCTATAAGCTTGCACACTGCGTCAATTGTTTCTCCTAGATTATGAGGAGGAATATTTGTAGCCATACCAACAGCTATACCGCTGCTGCCGTTTACAAGCAAATTAGGAAAACGGCTTGGCAAGACAACAGGCTCCTGAAGTCTGTCGTCAAAGTTGGGAGCAAAATCAACTGTCTTTTTGTCTATATCAGTAAGCATTTCAAGAGATATTTTGCTCATTCTCGCTTCTGTATAACGGTAAGCGGCTGGAGGGTCGCCGTCAACGGAACCAAAGTTACCGTGACCGTCAACCAGCATATATCTCATTGAAAAGTCCTGCGCAAGCCTTACAAGTGCGTCATAAACAGATGCGTCGCCGTGGGGGTGATATGCGCCCAGCACAGCGCCTACAGTATCGGCACACTTATGATATGGCTTGTCCGGAGTAAGATTTTTTTCAAACATTGTATATAAAATACGTCTGTGAACAGGCTTTAAGCCGTCTCTTACATCAGGTAATGCACGGGCAACAATTACGCTCATTGAATAGTCAAGAAAGGATTTCTGCATTTCCTTCTGAATATCAACGTTTATTATTCTGCCGCCGTTTTTTATCTGATTTTCGTTATTATCCAATTAAAACACCTCAAGTTCTTTTGATACCGCTTTGTTCAAATATATAATGTTGCTTATAATGTTGCTTTTATTTGTTCATACAGCTGGGGCAGTCTTTTTTTAAGATTACAGGGACGGAAGGTATTTTTATCAATAAAACCGTGTTCCGTT
>CAMFFI010000176.1 GCA_945949625.1 uncultured bacterium
TTCTCAATGCTCTGTCGTTCATATCAAGACATCTTTTAATCAGAATACGCCTTGGGTCTATTCCTAAAAGATTACCCTGCTGCATATGATTATCAAGCATTGCACAGCAAAGGTTATTTGCAGAGGTTATTGCGTGCATATCTCCGGTGAAATGCAGGTTAATATCCTCCATCGGTAATACCTGAGCATATCCGCCGCCTGCTGCGCCGCCTTTAATGCCAAATACAGGGCCTAATGATGGCTCTCTTAAAGCGATAACAGCTTTTTTGCCGATTTTAGCCATTGCCTGACCTAAGCCGGCAGTGGTTGTTGTTTTTCCTTCTCCGGCAGGAGTTGGATTAATTGCAGTAACCAGAACAAGCTTTCCGTCTTTTTGGTCGGAAAGTCTTTCAAAAAGGCTTTCCGAAAGCTTAGCCTTGTATTTTCCGTAAAGCTCAAGCTCGTCCTCTTCGATTCCTAAATTTTCTGCGATTTGCTTAATAGGCAACAATTCTGCCTGTTGTGCGATTTCAATATCAGTTAACATATTGAAAAAACACCTCCGTACTTTAACATTGATAATTTGATTTTAACACATTAACCTGCATAAAAAATTCTTATTTGCAAATATACTTGATATTACAAATTTATTTTTATATAATTAATATGCAAAATTTAATTTTTACTTAATTACCGCATATAAGGTTTATATTTTTAATATATGGGAGTTGGTCAACATAAAAAGGAAAGCGGAAAACTTCCTTAAGAGAAACGACTGTATTCTCTGGCTGTTTACCATAGTTGCCGCAATATACAGTCTTTTACTGATTTCCAGCTTGCAGCGTGCAGGCGATTATAATTATATGTTCACTCAAGTAATCGCCGTTGTTTTGGGGTTTGCGGGAGCAATAATAATCAGCTTCATAGATTATAATATTTTTATCAAGCGTTGGTGGATATTTGCAATTATTGCACTTATTCTTGCGGCACTTGTATTTTTATTCGGTATTCAGGTTGAAGGAACAGATGACACCGCATGGATAAGATTACCCGGCGGAATAACGGTTCAGCCGTCGGAATTTATTAAAATATGCTTTATTTTTACATTTACCAAGCACCTTTCCTATATACAGGAAAAAGGGTTAATAAAAAAATTCCCGGCAGTTATGTCGCTCCTTATCCACGCACTTATTCCGATTTTAGTAATACATTTGCAAGGTGATGACGGAACTGTGCTTATTTTTGCTTTTATTTTTCTTGTTATGACCTTTGCCGCAGGAGTTCCTGCCGGGTATTATATTGCATTGGGCGTACTGCTGATTACAGGTGCGCCGATAATCTGGAATTTTGTACTGAACAGTGAGCATCGAAGCCGCATTCTTGCATTGTTTGATTTGGACGGCAACGCACTTACTAATTACGGCTGGCAGCAATATCAAGGTAAAGTATCCATAGCATCAGGAGAATTAAGCGGCAGCGGTCTTTATAACGGCTCAAGAGTCGAATACGGCATAGTACCTGAACAGCAGAACGACTTTATTTTTACGGTAGCAGGTGAAGAGCTGGGATTCATCGGTTGTGTTTTAATTTTAGCTGTTCTTTTCGTTATCATTCTCCGTGTAATAATTAACGGAAAGAATACAAATGACATAAAAGGAAAATATATTTGCTACGGTATTTTTGCATTAATTTCTTCACAAACAATTATAAATATAGGTATGGTTTTAGGTTTTGTACCCGTTGTGGGTATCACCCTTCCGTTTTTCAGTGCAGGAGGCAGTTCTGTTTTAAGTATGCTGATTTGCGTTGGAATTGTCCAAAGCGTTGTTAAATACAATGAGTCGGAGCCTGATAAAATAAAAGTAAAAATCGGCAAAAAAGACAGAATCAAAATTTAAGCGTATATTAAAAAGCTGTAAGGAAACACCTTACAGCATTTACTTTGTTATGATTTTGTAATTGACAGGTTAGCCTCATATTCGCCGTAAACCCAGCAACGATCAGCGCCGCTTATGCTGATTTTTACAGGCATTGACGTAGAACCGGTGGTACCGTCAACAGTTGATGTATCAATGACTGCTTTAAGATTTGAGTCGTCAATCTCATCAAGCTGTTCCTTTGGTCCTATTACCTGAACTTCAAGGCTTTGAGTTGTTACATTTGATTTATATTCCTTAGAAAGTCCCTCAACGGAAAATTTGGTAACAGTTACGGTTTTACTTTCCATAGAACTGAAATCCAAGGTTACATTTGCAGTATTTTTATTGCTTAAATTCCTGCAATTATCAGGAAGCATTACATTTGCCTCTACCGTTTGCTTTTTATTGCTTAATGATGAAAAATCAATATCATCAAGATTTAAAGAGCTGATGTTGTTAATTACGGTTGCAGGACCTGCTATCAGAATTTTTTCAGGGTCAACTGATAAATAGTCGCTGTTTACGGTAAGTCCGGACGGCTTGTTCTTAAAGCTTGCCATAAGAGATACCGACTTTTCAGGCAATACGGAAATATCAACATCAACTTCATTGACGCTCATGGTAAGAAGATTGCTGGATATTTCATAGCCGGAACTGTCATAAAGCTTTATAGGCAGAGTAAGATGCACATCACTGCTCATAATCTGACCTAATTTATTTGAAACGGAAACAGATTCAATTTTTGAAATTTCCGACTGAGGACCTGTTATTGTAACAGTTTTTGAAGATAAGGTTGAAGAAGCATAGTAACCGTCTGCAACCTGATAAACTACATTGTCAACAATATTAAAGGTTTTTTCTCTGTAATAATCCACATAAACATTAATTACCGAAGGTGAAGGCTGTGACGTTATTGTAAAATCGTCGCCTACGTTTGTCTTTGACGGCGAAAGAGAAAGAGTGTATGTTCCTGCTGTATTAATAGTGTTTGCCGTCTGAGCAGAAACAACTATATCATCTTTGTTGATTGAACCTAAAGTAACTCTGTTTCCCGATACGGTAACGGAAGCGGTTTCATCATTTCCTGAAAAAATGCGCAGTCCCGAAGCAGTTGCTTCGTCAGAAAGAGAAATGTCAATGGGAATATCGCTTATTACTCTTGTGGTTCCGTTCTCTGAATCAAAGCTTGTTACAATCCAAAGAATAACAGCAACAACAAAGGATAATACCAAAATAAATTTATTATTTCTGAAAAGCTTTCCTAAAGAAAACTTTTCATTTTTCTTTTTGTTTTCATTATTTTTCATCGTTTTTCTTCTCCTTTCTTTTAAAGAAGGATAAGAAATTATATTTAGGCGTTTCATTTGTTTCAATCAACAAACGCTCAAGTTCTTCAATCAGAGTTTCACGATTATAATCACGCGTCAGTCTGCCTTCAAGTGCAATTGAAATATTGCCCGTTTCTTCAGAAACAACAAGAACAACTGCGTCAGACTGTTCGCTCATTCCTAAAGCCGCCCTGTGCCTTGTACCTAAATTTATATCCACAGATTTATTAGAAGTAAGAGGTAAAATACATCCAGACGCATAAATTAATCCGTCTCTGATTATGGTTGCACCGTCGTGCAAAGGAGCTTTATTGTAAAAAATATTACCAAGCAGAGCAACAGAAGTTTCACTGTTTAAAACAGTA
>CAMFFI010000177.1 GCA_945949625.1 uncultured bacterium
AAGTCGCTTTGCATACCTGTGTTTCCGTCACTGCCGGTTTCTTCCTTATCTGTAAGATAGGTTATGCAGGTTTTTTCGGGAGTTTTTGCATTTAAAGCCGCCATTAATGCAGGGTAGGCACAAACCTTGTCATCGTGACCGTAGCCGCCCAGCATACTTCTGTCAAAGCCGATTTCTCTTGTTTTAAATGAAGGAACAAGGCAAAGCTCTGCGGAAAGAAAATCTCCTTCGGTAATGCCGTACTTTTCGTTTAATATGCTCATAACATTAAGCTTTACAAGGTCGCCTTCATCATCCTTTGTATCATAGGGACGTGAGCCTACAAGCACATTTAAGTCTTCTCCGGTAAAAGCCTTGTTCATAGTTTTTTGGCTTTGCTCCTGTGCAAGGTGGGGAAGAAGGTCAGTTATACAGAAACAGGGTTCGTCCTCACGGTCGCCGATGCAAATATCAACCTTTGTTCCGTCAAGCTTTACAACTGTTCCGTGCAGAGAAAGAGGAATAGCAGTCCACTGATATTTTTTAAGACCGCCGTAATAGTGAGTTTTGAAAAGAGCAAGGTTGTTTTGCTCGTAAAGCGGATTCGGCTTTAAATCAATTCTCGGTGAATCAATGTGGGCAATAGCAAGTTTTGCACCGTTTTTGACACCGCTTTTTCCTATAACTGCAAGGGCGATTGCCTTATCTCTGTTAATAAGGTAAACCTTATCGCCGGGTTTATATTTTTTGTCCTGCTTAAATTCCTTAAAGCCTGCCTTTTTTGCAAGCTCTTCGGAATATCTGACAGCTTCTCTTTCAATCGGAGAGTTATCAAGAAATTCCGAATATCCTTTGCAGAATTCATCTGCCTTTTTGATTTCTTCCTTTGAAAGTGTTTTAATGCCCTTATCCTTTTTCATAAGGATTTCTTCTTTAAGCTTGGCTGTTTTTGACTTTTCTTCTTTTTTGCCTGCCATAATACATATCCTCCAAATTCTTTAAAATTTACATATTATATAACTTTATTTTAATTAAAATAAAGTTCATTATACTTTTCTTTTGCCGACAGAACCTTTTCAACGTACGCTTCGGTTTCGGGATAAGGTATGTAGTCAAGGATTACTCCGTCAGAGCTGTATCGGCTGTCCTCAAGCCAGTCGCCCACAACAAAGCCTGCGTTGTATGCGGCAACTGCCGTTTGCTCGGTGCCGTAAAGGTCATAAAAATATTTAAGCAAATAACAGCCGTAATCAATGCATATTTCAGGGTCCAGAAGGCTGTCGGTGTCGTATTTTTCCGGAACGCCTCTGATTTCCTGAAGCCAGCTGAAAGACTCGGGCATTATCTGCATAATGCCCACTGCGCCTGCATGGGATTCAGCCTCGGGGTTAAAATTACTTTCGGTTTTAATTACGCCGTAAATCAAAGCTTGGTCAAGGTTATATTCCTTTGCGGCTTTTTTTACATATTCCTCATATTTAAGAGGGTACATTGAATTTACAACGTTTTTCTGAGTTCCCGACAAAAGAGCGATTGAACCCCAGATTGCCGCTGCGGCTATTGCCAAAATAATTATACCGGAAAGAATTTTCGGTATAATCCGAACTTCTTTTTTTCTTCTGTGCTTTCGGGTCAAAGAATCCCTCCTTTTAATATCCCAATGCTTTCAGGATTTTGTCTGCCTGTAAATAAAGGCTTTCTAAATCGGAATTGTTGCTTACGCAGTAATCCGAGCTTTTAGAGTAAAATTCATCAGAGTGTTGTGCACTGATACGCTGAGCCGCCTGCTCTTCCGTAATGTTGTCACGGAGCATTATTCTCTTAATGCGTTTTTCTTTGGAACACAAAACGGAAATTACATAATCGCACATTAAATCACCGTTGCTCTCAAAAAGCAGTGGCGCGTCATATATAATATTAGTATTTCCTTTTTCTATATATTCCTTTGCGTTTTTTAGCACCTTAAGATAAATAAAAGGATGAGTAATATCGTTTAAAAGACAGGTGCTTTCTTTGCTTGAAAAGGCAATTTTTGCAAGAGCTTTTCTGTTCAGAGAAGCGTCATCGTTTAAAATCTGGTTACCGAATGCAGCGGCAAGAGTTTTTAAGCATACGCTGTTGGGAGCAGTTACTTCTCTTGCAATTTTATCTGCGCTTATTATTATAAAGCCATTTTTTTCAAGATATTCTGCAAAAGCGCTTTTGCCCGAGCCGGTAGGACCGGTCAGTCCGATTATTTTATAGTTTCTCAAGGTCCTTCACCTCAAAACCCGCCGCTCTTATGAGGCGGTTATATACAGCCATTCCCACTCCGTCTGTTTTGGGGCAAATGGCATAAACTGTTTTGATTTGCGGATTTAAGTCGATTTCTCTTAGAATTTCAAAAAGATTATGCGCCTGTGATTTTAAGTCCTGCTTTTTCCCCAATGAATATGTTTTTACATTAAGATAAGGCTCGTTTTCATTATAGCATATTGCGGCAACATCTTCTGATTTTTTTGAGTTTACATAATCTGTAAAGCTTTTATCGTCTGCTTTTAATATTATTACGTTTGCCTTTGGCGCATAATGCTTATATTTCATTCCGGGACTTGCGGCTTTTGCATTGTCGTCAAGCTTGTGAAGGACAGCCTTGTCAACTTCAATTCTGCCGATAACACTTTCAAGTTGTTCAACGGTAATTCCGCCCGGACGCAAAAGCCTTGGCGGATTTTCCGCAAGGGTTATAACCGTGCTTTCAAGTCCTACATCGCTTGTTCCCCCGTCAACAACAGCGTCAATTCTTCCGTTTAAATCGTTCATAACGTGCTGTGCCGTTGTGGGACTGGGACTGCCCGAAAGATTTGCAGATGGCGCCGCCAAAGGCAGATTTGCTTTGGCAATCAGTCTGTTTGCGGTTTTATGGCTTGGAAATCTTATGGCAACGGTGTCAAGCCCTGCGCTGACTTCATCGGGAACTGCACTGCCCTTTTTTACAATCATTGTAAGAGGTCCCGGCCAGAAACTTTCGGCAAGCAGTCTTGCTTTTTCAGGAATTTCTTCGGCAAGATTAAATCTTTCAATGTCTTCAAAGCTGCTTATATGCACAATCAAAGGGTTATCCATTGGTCTGCCTTTGGCTTTGAATATATCAGCCACAGCCTTAGGGTTCAATGCGTTTGCCGCCAAGCCGTAAACCGTTTCGGTAGGCATACCGACAAGTCCGCCGCTTTGCAGTAGTTTTGCGGCTTTTTCTATATCTTCTTCCGTGTCCTTAAGCAAAAGTGTTTTCATAGGTTTATTCATTCATACTTTCTTTTAGTTTTTCTGCTCTGTCAGCGGCAATAAGAGGATTAATAAGCTGGTCCAAGTCGCCGTTAAGCACTTCTTCAAGCTTGTAAAGAGTAAGACCGATTCTGTGGTCGGTCACTCTGCTTTGAGGATAGTTGTAGGTGCGTATTCTTTCGCTTCTGTCACCTGTGCCCACCTGAGATTTTCTTTCGGCGGCAATTGCTCCCTGCTGTTCCGTTACCTTTGCGTCAAGCAGTCTGCTTTTGAGAACCTTAAGGGCTTTGTCCTTGTTTTTATGCTGACTTCTTTCGTCCTGACATTCTACAACCGTTCCTGTGGGA
>CAMFFI010000178.1 GCA_945949625.1 uncultured bacterium
AGGGTTTGAAGGTAATTGACAATTTTGCTTTTTCCTATTGCTCAGGCCTTAAGGAAGTAAAGTTACCAAGCACCTTAACGTCAATTAATCAGTACGCTTTTACAGGCTCCGGTCTTGTTTCAATTGATGTTCCCGATTCTGTTACAGAAATAGGTCATATGGCATTTTATCAGTGTGCAGACCTTGAAAGCGCAAAAATTCCTTCTTCCGTAAAGGAATTAGGACAGCATGTTTTTGACGAAGACAAAAAGCTGACAATAACTTGCCCAAAAGGCTCAGCGGCAGAAAAATACGCTAAGAAATATGATATAAAATACAAAACTGCATAATCATATTTAAATAATCAACAACCAAATCAAAGGAAACTTTGAAAAAAAATAAAAAAGGAAACAATTTTTTGGAGGACGATTTCATGAGTACAAAAGAATTTCCAATTGTTGACAGTGTTGAAGCATTGGAGGCAAAGCTTAAAGAAGTAAAAGAAGCTCAGAAAATTTTTGCTACTTATACACAGGAACAAGTAGATAAGATTTTTCTTGCAGCTGCTACTGCTGCCAATAAGCAGAGAATACCTCTTGCAAAGCTTGCTGTTGAAGAAACAGGAATGGGTATTGTAGAAGATAAGGTTATTAAAAACCACTTTGCTTCAGAGTATATTTACAATGCTTATAAAGACACAAAAACATGCGGTGTTATTGAAGAAGACAAGGCATACGGCGTTACAAAAGTCGCAGAGCCAATCGGTGTTGTAGCTGCGGTTATTCCCACAACCAACCCTACTTCAACTGCTATTTTCAAAACACTTATTTCTCTTAAAACAAGAAACGGTATTATCATCAGTCCTCACCCAAGAGCAAAAAAATGCACAATTGAGGCTGCAAAGGTAGTACTTGAGGCTGCTGTAAAAGCAGGCGCTCCCGAGGGAATCATCGGCTGGATTGATGTTCCAAGCCTTGAAATGACAAATCTCCTTATGAGCGAAGCAGATATTATCCTTGCAACAGGCGGTCCCGGAATGGTTAAGGCTGCTTATTCATCAGGTAAGCCGGCATTAGGCGTAGGACCGGGTAACACACCTGCAATCATTGATGAATCTGCTGATATTTTACTTGCTGTAAACTCAATTATTCACTCAAAGACATTTGACAACGGTATGATTTGTGCTTCCGAGCAGTCAGTAATCGTTGTAGATAAGCTTTACTCAAAGGTTAAAAAAGAATTCAAGGCAAGAGGTTGCTATTTTCTCAACCCTGAAGAAACAGAAAAAGTCAGAAAAACAATTATCATCAACGGTGCTTTAAACGCAAAAATCGTTGGTCAGAAGGCTCACACAATCGCTGCTCTTGCAGGAGTTAAGGTTCCCGAAGAAACAAAAATCCTTATAGGTGAAGTTGAAAGCGTTGAGCTCAGCGAAGAGTTTGCTCACGAAAAGCTTTCTCCTGTACTTGCAATGTATAAGGCAAAAGACTTTGAAGACGCTGTAAACAAAGCTGAAAGACTTGTTGCAGACGGCGGCTACGGCCACACCTCTTCCCTTTACATTGACGCTGTAAATCAGCGTGAAAAGATTGACGAGTTCAAGAGCAGAATGAAAACCTGCCGTATTCTTGTTAATACTCCTTCTTCACAGGGCGGTATCGGCGACCTTTACAACTTCAAATTGTCACCATCTCTTACACTTGGCTGCGGCTCATGGGGCGGCAACTCAGTTTCTGAAAACGTTGGCGTTAAACATTTAATCAACATTAAGACACTTGCCGAGAGGAGAGAAAATATGCTTTGGTTCAGAGCACCTGAAAAGGTATATATCAAAAAGGGCTGCCTGCCTGTTGCTCTTAACGAGCTTAAGGATGTAATGGGCAAAAAGAGAGCTTTCATCGTAACTGACTCATTCCTTTACAAAAACGGCTTTACAAAAGCTATTACAGATAAACTTGACGAAATGGGAATTGTTCACACAACATTTGCTGATGTTGAGCCTGACCCGTCACTTGCTTCAGCACAGAAAGGTGCAGAGGCTATGCGTAAGTTTGAGCCTGACGTAATTATTGCAATGGGCGGCGGCTCAGCAATGGACGCAGGTAAAATTATGTGGGTTCTTTATGAGCATCCCGAAGCAGACTTTATGGATATGGCTATGCGTTTCTGCGATATTCGTAAGAGAGTTTACACCTTCCCGAAAATGGGCGAAAAAGCTTACTTTATTGCTGTTCCTACATCTTCAGGTACAGGTTCAGAGGTAACTCCTTTTGCTGTTATCACCGACCAGGAAACAGGCACAAAATATCCTCTTGCAGATTACGAGCTTATGCCTAATATGGCTATTGTTGACGCAGACAATATGATGAGCGGTCCTAAAGGACTTACAGCTGCATCAGGTATCGACGCAGTATCTCATGCTCTCGAGGCTTACGCATCAGTTATGGCTACCGATTTTACAGACGGCCTTGCACTCAGAGCACTTAAGGTTATTTTTGAATATCTCCCTGCTTGCTATGACAACGGTATGAACGAGCCCGTTGCAAGAGAAAAAGTTGCTCACGCAGCTACAATGGCAGGTATGGCATTTGCTAACGCTTTCTTGGGTGTTTGTCACTCAATGGCTCATAAGCTCGGCGCATTCCATCACCTCCCACACGGCGTTGCAAACGCACTTATGCTTGAGCAGGTAATCAGATTCAACTCTTCTGAGGTTCCTACAAAGATGGGTACATTCCCACAGTATGACCATCCAAAGACAAAAGCTCGTTATGCTGAAATCGCACGTTATTTAGGCTTCGGCGGCAAAAACGATGACGAAAGCGTAGAGAACTTCATTAAGGAATACAACAAGCTTAAGAACAGAGTTGGTATTAAGAACTCAATTAAGGAATACGGAATTGACGAAACAGACTTCCTTAACAGACTTGACGATATGGTTGAGCAGGCATTTGACGACCAGTGCACAGGTGCTAACCCAAGATATCCGTTAATGAGCGAAATCAAGCAGATGTATCTTAATGCTTATTACGGCAACAACAGCGAAGCAGTTTAATAATCTGTAAATATTAATAAACAAAACGGCTTAACATCATTCAGGTGTTAAGCCGTTGTTTTTTGTCAATTTAGTTTTATTTATAGTTTCAATCAATGCAGATATTTATAAATATCCGAAAACTTCAATTTACTTCTGCGCTGACAATTCTTAATATACTCGAATTATAATTACTCGGATTATACGGGATAAAAATAAACCATATAACTGCCGTAATCATCAGCATACGGAACTGATATATACTCTACATCTCCGTTTTGAAAACAAACCACATCAAACATGGCAGTTTCTTCATTATCATACGTTACGCTTATTTTTCCGTTTTCATAGGTATATGTACCCTTGTGTGTTCCGTCATCGGGATCTCCGGGCGTCAGCCAGATTTCAAATCTGCCGTCATCGGTAAATTGAAGGGAGCCTTCATAATCTGTATAACGATTGTTATAAATATCTGCAAGCTCTGCCTCATCTCCGGATGCAGTATATGCCTTTTTACTCACCCAGCTTTTTCCCGTTATACCTTTAGCATTATTATTTGAAAACAGAACTAAA
>CAMFFI010000179.1 GCA_945949625.1 uncultured bacterium
AAGGAATTGTAATTGAAACCATACAAAAACAGGGCCTTGCAAATTATTTTGAAACAAGCTCCTGCTTTGATGACCTTATCGCCCATAAAAATATTATTCCCAGTGGCAATGAAGATAATGAAACTCTTTATTTTGTAAGCGAAAACGGAAAAATGATTGCAAATCAGCTTGAGAGCACCTTGTCATACACCGTTAAAGAAAAAGCATATACCTGTGCAGTTTCTCTATTAGAGCAAAGAAAAATCGAAAAAGAAAATGCCGTTATAATTTCTAAGGAAAACAACGGATACAAGGTTAAATGCAGTATTTCAGGAGGAAATGTTGAGCTTTTCAGCTTTGAAATTTTTGCACCGGATAAAAATCAGGCTAAGCTTATGAAAGCTAATTTTCATAAAAATCCCGAGCTGTTTTATAAAACAGCAATTGCTCTGCTGACAAAAAACAAAGATTTTGTTGGAGAAGCGCTGGAGGATTTATACGGTATTTTATAATTTTAAAAATACAAATTCAAAGCAAGCAGCATTGTTACCCCAGGTATGCCGCCTATTACAGAGGTCATTACCGACAACAGACTTATGGGCAGTGTTATTCCCGTAAATATTCCCGATATATTTACCGCTATCAGAGAAAGCAAACCCGTAAGCATTGAAACAAACGCCCGCCGCAGTGGTCTTTTGTGTTTATCTATTTTATGTATTATTGCAAAAGCAATTAATGTAATAAGTATTATAAGAACAATTTCCCAAACAGACATTTTAATACACTCCGAATATAAAAATAGACCGTCAGCATCCTGACGGTCTATAATTATGCTTGTATTTTTTTAAATATGTCAGCCTAAGAAACGGGCAATAACATTAAGTGCAATAACAAATACAACAAATCCCGCTGCAAAGAACTTTGTTAATCGAGAAAGCTTTGCATCGATTGAACGAGCCTTATTCTTTGAGAAAAATGTGTCAGCACCGCCTGAAACAACACCAATGCCCTGCTGATTACCTTCCTGAAGAATAATTACAATAATGATAAGTATTGCAAAGAGAGCTAAAAGTCCGCCTAAAATATATTCAAGAACTCCCATTTTTATCTTCCTTTCAACTGAGATAAGAACAAAATTTAATTAGCCTATATATAATATCATAAGTTTACAATTTTTGCAAGCACTATTTTGAAAAAATATAAACTTATTATTTTGAAAAAATATAAACTTATTAAAGCAACGACAGCTGCTCGGTTGAATCCTCCTCTGACGGCATAGCTCCTAAAGCAGGCAAAGAACGTGTTCTGTAACGTGAGGGCTTTGAGAAGGTTCCCTCAATATAAGGCTTAACAGAGAATAAACGCTGGCCTTTTTTAAGTTTCATTACGGCAACGCCCTGTGTATTTCGGGTGGTTTTCATATTTACAGAGGCTGAATGGAGCAATAGCATTCTTCCCGAGGTTGCAGTAAGCAAGAATTCCTGTTCCTGTTCTGCATATACAATGGCTGAAATCGGAGATTTGTCGCTGTATGCGCCTGTTAGCTTTTTACGGTTTGATTTTGTTTCGTATGCATTTAAAGGCACCTTGGCTATTTTTCCATTTTCAAAGGCAAAAAGCAAAAATCCTTTGTAATCCTTTGTTGCAATCATTTTTACAACCGTTTCTCCGTCCTCCATTGCAAGCTTTGCGGGAATATACTCGCCCATAGTGCTTGCCTTGGTATCGGCAAAATCATACGCCTTTGCCTTATAAACGCGGCACATATTCGTAAAGAACAGCAAATCACAGTTATTTGAAAACTCAATATGCTCGGTGATTTCGTCCCCTTCCTTCAGCTTGTGAACATTACCCATTCTCCATGATAACGGAGTAATCTTTTTAAAATATCCTTCCTTTGTAAAGAAAAGATTAACGGGATAATCGTCAATTTCTTCTGTTTCGTCAGAGTCATCTTCATCATTAAGATATAGGAGCATACTTTTTCTCGGCTGACCGTATTTTTCAGCAACCTCTTTAAGCTCCCGAACAATAATCGTCTTTACCCTTGACTTGCTTTCGAGAATTGCTTTAAGGTCCTTTATTTCTTCCTCCAATTTGGAGATTTCTTCGGTCCTTTTTAAAATATACTCACGGTTCAGGTGTCTGAGTTTTATTTCGGCAACATATTCGGCCTGAATTTCATCAATACCAAAGCCAATCATAAGGTTCGGAACAACCTCTGCCTCTTCTTCGGTTTCCCGAACAATTTTTATTGCCTTATCTATATCAAGCAAAATTGCTTCAAGTCCCTTTAAAAGGTGGAGCTTATCGGTTTTTTTCTGTAATTCATTGTATGTTCTGCGACTTACGCACTCAATTCTGAAAGCAATCCACTCGTTTAAAAGCTCTTTAACTCCCAAAACCTTCGGCACTCCTGCAATAAGTACATTAAAGTTGCATGAATAGCTGTCTTCAAGCGGAGTGAGCTTAAACAGACGTGACATAAGCTTATCCGGGTCTGTGTTTCTTTTTAAATCAATTGTAATTTTCAGACCGTCAAGACCTGTTTCATCACGAATATCCGATATTTCCTTGATTTTTCCTGTTTTAACCAATTCAATGATCTTTTCAATTATAGCCTCGCAGGTTGTTGAGTTCGGAATACTTAAAACATCAATACAGTTTTCCTTTTTGTCATATAAATATTTTGAACGCAACTTAATGCTGCCTCTGCCCGTTTCATACACCTTGTCTATTGCGTCTTCATCATATACAATAGGACAGCCTCCTGCAAAATCAGGCGCAGGCATTGTGGATTTTATGTTATGATTCGGGTCGCGTATAAGTGCGGCTGTTGTTTCGCATACCTCGCGAAGATTAAAAGAGCATATGTTTGACGCCATACCAACGGCAATTCCTGTATTTGAATTTACAAGAACCGAGGGAAATGTTGCCGGCAGAAGTGTTGGCTCCTTAAGCGTATTATCATAGTTATCTACAAAATCTACCGTATCCTTATCAATATCCTTAAAAAGCTCGTTACAAATGGGTGCAAGCTTTGCCTCGGTATATCTTGAGGCCGCCCAAGCCATATCACGGCTGTAAAATTTACCGAAGTTACCCTTTGAATCTACATAAGGATGAAGCAAAGCCTCATATCCTCTGGAAAGTCTTACCATAGTATCGTAAATTGCAGAGTCTCCGTGAGGGTTAAGCTTCATTGTAGCTCCGACAATATTAGCAGATTTTGTTCTTGCTCCGTTAAGCAATCCCATTTTATACATAGTATAAAGCAGTTTTCTGTGTGAGGGTTTAAATCCGTCTATTTCGGGAATTGCTCGGGACATAATAACGCTCATGGCATAAGGCATAAAGTTATCCTTAATAGTAGTAACAATTTTTTGCTCCACTACTTCTCCTGCGCCTTCAATAACACCTTTTGCTTTGTTATTTGTTTTTTCTTCACTTGAAGTCTTTTTTCTCGGTGACAAAAAAATTCCTCCCTATATCTTTTGAAAAAATATATCAGCTTACGTCAAGGTTATCTATATATTCGGCGCCGTGGTCAACAATATAATCCTTTCTGCCCTGAAGATTT
>CAMFFI010000180.1 GCA_945949625.1 uncultured bacterium
AGGATTTGAACCAACGACCTTCGGGTTATGAGCCCGACGAGCTACCAGGCTGCTCTACTCCGCTATATATGGAGCTGTTCTTATATTACGATGAAACCTGTTTGCTTTACTAAGCTAACCTCACCGTGACAGCTTTATTATTGTAGCACTGCATATGGCATTTGTCAAGTAGTATTTTATGAGAGTTTTTGTAAAAATTTATTATATTAAATCTTTTTTCACTTAAAACCATTTTTAATTAAATTAGCACAATATATTATTTGCTTTTTTTGCCTGTTATGCTATAATAATGATATATATTTTTAAAAACTTACGGGAGAGGATTATTATGTGCGAAAAAAAGCCCTATTATATAACTACGGCTATTGCCTACACCTCAAGAAAGCCTCACATCGGCAACAGCTATGAAATTGTGCTTACCGACGCTATTGCAAGGTACAAGCGTTTGCAGGGATATGACGTTTTCTTTTTAACCGGTACAGACGAGCACGGTCAGAAAATCGAGGAATACGCAGAGGCGGCAGGCGTTACTCCTAAGGAATATGTTGACAAGGTATCGGGAGAAATCCGCTCTATCTGCGATATTTTAAACACCACATACGACCACTTTATCAGAACGACCGACGATTATCACGAAAAGGTTGTTCAGAAAATATTTAAAAAGCTCTATGACCAGGGGGACATTTACAAAAGCGAATACGAGGGACTTTACTGCACACCCTGTGAAAGCTTCTGGACCGAGTCACAGCTTGTTGACGGAAAATGCCCCGACTGCGGCAGAGAGGTAAAAAAAGCCAAGGAAGAGGCATACTTCCTTCGTCTTTCAAAATATCAGAAACAGCTTGAGGAGTACATTGAAACCCACCCGGATTTTATTTTTCCCGAAAGCCGTAAAAAAGAAATGCTTAACAACTTTATAAAGCCCGGTTTGCAGGATTTGTGCGTTTCCCGCACAAGCTTTAAATGGGGAATTCCCGTAAGCTTTGACGACAAGCACGTAATTTATGTGTGGATTGACGCCCTTTCAAACTATATAACTGCTCTTGGATATGATCCCGACGGAAGCTCCGAGCAATACAAAAAATACTGGCCTGCCGACGTTCACATTATCGGCAAGGACATTTTGCGTTTCCATACAATTTACTGGCCGATTATGCTTATGGCGTTGGGCGAGCCTTTGCCAAAGCAGGTGTTCGGTCACCCCTGGCTGTTGTTCGGCGAGGATAAAATGAGTAAGTCAAGAGGCAACGTAATCTATGCTGACGACCTTGTTAATTTAATCGGCGTTGACGCTGTACGTTATTACCTTCTTTCCGAAATGCCCTACACAAGCGACGGCTCAATAACCTATGAAACAATCATTGAGCGTTTTAATTCCGATTTGGCAAACACCTTGGGAAATCTTGTAAACAGAACTGTTGCAATGAACAACAAATACTTCGGCGGTGTAATTCAGACTCCCGACGAAAAAGAGCCAATTGATGATGAATTAAAGTCCCTTTGCCTTGAAACCGTTGAAAATGTTGATAAACTGATGAACCAGTTCAGAATCAGTGACGCTTTGGATTCAATATTCAACCTTGCACGCAGATGCAATAAATATATTGACGAAACAACTCCCTGGGTACTTGCAAAAAGCGAGGATACTCAAAAACGTCTGGGTACGGTTCTTTACAACCTTATGGAAAGCATTCGCTTTATTGCAATTTTGCTTTCACCCTTTATGCCCGACACCTCAAAGGAAATTTTGAAACAGCTTAACTGTACTGTTGATTCCTATGAAAGTCTGTCCTCTTTCGGCAAGCTTGCTCACGGTGAATCCGTAGGTAAAGCCGTTCCGCTTTTCCAGAGAATCGACGCGGAAAAAATGCTTTCGGAAATTGCCGAAAAGCAGAAAGAAAGCGCAAAGGACGAAAAGTCCATTGAAGAAATAGAGGGTATTGCACAAATCGGAATTCAGGACTTCTGCAAGGTAGATTTGAGGGTTGCCGAAATCACAGCCTGCGAGCCAATCAAAAAGGCGAAAAAGCTTTTGAAGCTCACTCTTAACGACGGTGTTGGAGAACGCACCGTAGCAAGCGGAATTGCAAAATTCTACAAGCCTGAGGAATTAGTTGGCAGAAAGGTAATTCTCGTAGCAAACCTTAAGCCTGCAAAGCTCTGCGGCGTTGAAAGCTGCGGAATGATTCTGGCGGCTACCTGCGGCGAAGACGTGAAAGTAATCTTCGTTGACGATATGACACCGGGTTCAAAGATAAGCTAAAAATTGTATTTTCAGGTGTCATATTAATAATTTCAGGGCAGCTCTTGAGGTTGTCTCTGCTGATTATGTTATACAACAAATAAAGGTCGGGTAATCTTAAACTGATTTACCCGACCTTAACTTATTGATATTATTTTCAATTATCATTCGTTTTACAAATCCTTATATATTGTGACATTCGTTTTTCGTCGTGCTTTTATCTTAAATAATGACTCCATCCCAATTGACGAAAAATCTTACGAAATAATAAGTCATTTTCTTTTCCTCCTTTCGTTTGTTTCTGTATTTATCTTATCATACTTACTATGACAAGATACGGACAAATTTTTGTGATTTTTAAAAGTTTTTTATTAGTCAAACAATGATTTAAACCATTCTGTCCATTGAGCAATGAATGTTCCCATTCTCTTTTCCTCCTTTCATTTGTTTCTGTGTTTATCTTACCATACCGACTATGACAAGATACGGACAAATTTTTGTGATTTTTAAAAGTTTTTATTTTTATCAGTCGATTACATCTGCATAACATAATCTGATAAAGAAATCAATAATTGACTGCATTTTTATTCTCCTTTCGTTTGTTTCTTTATTGTGTCTATATCATATCATACTGACTGTGACAAGATACGGACAAATTTTCGTGATTTTGAAAAAATTTTAAATTTTAATAATCGTATTCAAAAACCAGCTCCACCTTTTCAAAAACGCCGCTGAGCATATTGCTGGTGCTTATGGGAAACCAGCCAACATAGCGGTATCCCTTTGCGGCATACTCATCAATAATTTTGTGATGTTCCGTCATCTTGCTGCTTAAAAAACCGAATTTCATATCAACGGGAACATATTCATATTTTTTCATGGTGATTCTCTCCTTTCACTTTATATCTTAGAAGATTCGATTTCTTCTTTGATTTTTTTAAAATCCTTTCTTAATTCAACAACATTCCATATTGAAAGCACAATACCGATTGCGGTAATTGAAGTCCAGTTTATAGACTTAAACATCAGAAAATTGAAAGCTACAACTATCGCTACAGCTATTGCCAAGATTAAAAATTTTGAACCTACTGCAAGTAAATATTTCTTTTTCATTTTTAATTTCTCCTTTGAATTTAGTTTGTTTTTTGGTTTATTTTTTATTGTGTCTATATGATAACAAACCGACTGTGACAAGATAGGGACAAAATCAAGGGAATTTCAAATAATTTCAAAAATTTTTTGAAAAAAATAAAATTGCCAAGCTTAAGGTTTTCGGCACCGTTAAGCTTTTCTGCAAACTGTTCAAATG
>CAMFFI010000181.1 GCA_945949625.1 uncultured bacterium
CCGCCCTACTCTAAGATAAAAGATTTATTCAAATTCGGACAGCCGCAAGGGCTGTTCCTACTTATGCAGTAAATGCTCTGCGTTATTTATGGCAGCCGCAAAAGGTGTTACTACTGCGCTGTGTTGCCTTTTGTTTTTATTTTAAATTTTCTTCTTGTTCCCGTAAAGACTTGATTATGGGCGTTATGCTCTCCTTTGATGAATTGTCAAAGGATGTAAGCATTGCTTTGCCCATTTGCTTTTCCTGCTCTGTTGCGTTTTCCTTTTTCAGCATTGAATTTCCAATCATTTTCATAAGCTTTTTTTCAAAGAAATTAAGCTTTTCATAGGAAATTCCGCCCTGTAAGTAAAAGGCTTTTACGGTGTTAAGCTCGTTTTCCGTTAGGTTATCCTTAAACAAGGCTTTTGCCTGAGGATTGTCCGTAGGAGTTACTCCCACTGCAAAAAGCACCGTTTGTTTGTTTTGGGGTAAAATGTTTTTTCTGAAATAATCAAGCTTGGCGATTTTTCCTGCCTTTACATTACTGCCGAAAACTATACGGTCATATTCTGATAAATCAGGCAGTTTTTCCCTGATACTTATGCTTTGGCACTGCAAAGCCTCTGCAATCCATTTTGCGTATTTTTCCGTAAAGCCTGTCTTTGAATTGTAAATTACTATTGCTTTCATAAAGCACCTCAAAAATTTCTTTATTTATAGTTTTGTAATTGTTTTAACGCTATTCTGTTTATTTTCTTTTAATTCCGATTGATAATCATCTCTTAGCTTTTTGCTGAAACGCTTTTTATGTCCTTTTTTGCAGTATTCCAAATCGCAGTTTTCACAGTTAAGGCAAAGGTTAGAAATCTTGTAAAACCTTTCGGGATGACGAAAATGAGAAATTTCCCATCTTACCAAGGACAATAAGCCCAGCACAAAAAGCGTAACGGTAAAGATATTGGGAATAAATATTAAAAAGCTGTATTGGAAAAAGCTGTCCCAGTTATAAATCCTGCATTCCATACAACACTCGCACCTGATAAAAATTTTATGGAAAGGACACCAAAAAAACACTGCAAAAAATACAGAAAAATTTGAAAGTGCAAAGAAAAAGAAAATCCATTCTCTGCCTATGAGTCCAAACAGATAAAGACTGCCGGGAACGGACATAAAAACAATCCAGAAAAGCATTGCGCCCACTGCGCGCATATCGTATTTGTGCTTGATTTGTTTTAACTCTTTTTCAGAACACCGTGTATCCTTTATGAAGCTTTTTTCAAACTGTCTGCTTTTGTAAAGGCTTTTGCTTGTTTTTGCAAACATATCCTTAACAGGAAATACCGCAAAATATGCCGTTGCAAGCGCATACACCCATATGGGAAAGGAAAATGGCAGCTCTTTGTTAAAAATCAGACAGTAAACCGAAAATAAAAACAAAGCACCGCTTGTAAAAAATCTTACCGTATTCATATTGAATAATTCCTTATAAACTGTTTAACATGACTTTCAATTACAGGCTTTGCCTGCTCTAAGCTCTGACTGGTATGAATCAGCATAAAAATAACGCCGTAAAATTCCCTTGCAACAGTCATTGGATTTTCCCTGCGAAATTTTCCCTTATCCATAAGCATTTTAAATATTCCGCTTTGAAACTCCAAAGGATAATCTACATACAGCTTTATGTAAATATCTTCTGCTGTTTTGTTTTCAAAACGGCTGTTAATAAGCAACTGCCTGAACATTTTGTTGTATTCATCCTCAAAAAAGTAACCAAAGGTCTTTATAATTATTTCTACAAGGGTATCGGTATCAACATTGCAGTAGATTGAAATATCGTCGTCTCTGTCAAAGGGTATCTCCTGAAGATTAAAGTACTCTCTTGCTTTTTCAAAGCAAAAATCAACTACGCTGTCAAAAATATCCTGCTTGCTTTTAAAATGATTGTAAAGAGAGCTTTCCTTAATACCAACCGAATAGGCAATATCCCTTACAGACGTACCATTGTAGCCTTTTTTTGAAAAAAGCTTAAGGGAATTGACAAGAATCTTCTCTTTGGTTGTCACCTTTTCACTTCCTTTGCTAACAACTGTTAGTTTTATAATTCTATTATACTATCAATTGTTAGTTTGTCAATAATTTTTTATTTTCCTTTGCATTTATTGGCGGTATAATTCTAAAGGAAAAATAAAACCTTTGTTTCTTATGGTAGAATTTAAGGTAACGATTTTGATTTTTCAGGAGGCAGGTAAATATGTCACAGGTATTGCGAATTTTTGTAGAAAAACGTAAGGGCTTTGATGTTCTTGCAAAACAGACTTTGTGGGATTTGCGTCATAATCTGGGTATGAAATCCATTGAGGATTTAAGATATATTAACAGATATGACATTTCCGGTCTTTCAAAGGCTGATTTTGACAAGGCGAAGGACATTGTTCTTTCGGAGCCTAATCAGGATATAATTTATGAGGAAACTCTTCCTGTTGAAGACGGCTGGAAGGTTTTTGCAATGGAATATCTCCCCGGTCAGTACGACCAGAGAGGCGACTCCGCAGAGCAGTGCGTTCAGCTTTTGACTCAGGGTGAACGCTGTAAGGTGCTTACTGCAAGGGTTATTGTGCTTAAGGGAAGTATTACCGAGGAAGAGCTTGAAAAAGTTAAGGAATATCTTGTAAACCCTGTGGAAAGCCGTATTGCCTCCCTTGATAAACCTGAAAGTCTGGATATTCCTGCTGATGTTCCCGAAAACGTAAAAACCGTTAAGGGCTTTATCGGCTGGAATGAAGATGAAATGAAAAATTACTACAACTCTATGGGCTTTGCTATGACTCTTGCCGATTTGAATTTCTGCCGTGATTACTTCCGCGATACAGAGCACAGGGACCCGTCTGTTACAGAGCTGAGAGTTATTGACACATACTGGTCCGACCATTGCCGCCACACAACCTTCCTTACAAAGCTTAATAAGGTTGAAATTGAAAAGGGCGCTTTGGGAAAGGTTATTGAGGACGCTTTACAGGCATATTATGACGCAAGAGATGAGGTTTACGGAAAGGACACAAACAGAAACGTATCTCTTATGGATATGGCTCTTATGGGAATGAAGCTCCTTAAAAAAAGAGGTCTTATTCCCGATCTTGACGAAAGTGATGAGATAAACGCCTGCTCAATTCAGGTTCCCGTTACAATTGACGGAAAAACAGAGCAGTGGCTTGTTCAGTTTAAAAATGAAACCCACAACCACCCCACTGAAATTGAGCCTTTCGGCGGTGCGGCTACCTGCCTGGGCGGAGCTATCCGCGACCCGTTATCTGGCAGAAGCTACGTTTATCAGGCAATGCGTGTTACAGGCTCGGGCGACCCTACAATTCCCTTTAAGGACACAATGAAGGGCAAGCTGCCTACAAGAAAAATTACAACAGGTGCAGCGCAGGGTTACAGCTCCTACGGAAACCAGATCGGTCTTGCAACAGGACAGGTAACGGAGCTTTACGACAAGGGCTATGTTGCCAAGAGAATGGAAATCGGCGCGGTTATCGGCGCGTCTCCTACGGAAACTGTAATCA
>CAMFFI010000182.1 GCA_945949625.1 uncultured bacterium
GAATTTCTTCAGGTGGGCTGTTCCTTTATCAGGGTGTGCTTTATTTGACGGTTACCCGTTATTAAACTGTATGTTCGTTTATGGACAGCCGCGAGGGCTGTCACTACACATTATCCGCTAATACTGCATAACCTATATGCTTTTATTCTTGCCTCCCTCTGATGAGGGAGGTGGCAAAACGAAGTTTTGACGGAGGGAGAGAAAGCATATATTGAATACCGGCAAACAGCGGCTTGTGGGTACGGCAGCCGCCCATACCCCCTCTATCCCCCTATGAGGGGGCAGAAACAAGCCGTCCTACCGGTAATTCTGAAACGTTTTCTGCATTAACGGACAGCCGCGAGGGTTGTCCCTACGCTGTGCCAAAAATTATGCGGTATTCACAGACGTTGCAAGGCCTGTCACTACTGACGATAACAAATATATAGAAATTATAAAATTTATTTGACAAATATGTGAAAATTTGATACACTTAAAATTCACCAAAAAATTACAGATAGCGTGGGTTGCTGACTGTCTGATTATATATAGATATTTTATATTAGTATTCCGCAGACAAAGCGAATTCTTCCGGCATATTTTGTATTCATATGGATATTAGTATGAGAAGTGTTTAGTTATGTTTTGAAAGGAAGTGTAACAATTGATACAAGTGGAGAATTTACGAAAAGAGTTTAAAAAGACAATTAAGGACCCGGGCGTATTGGGCAGTTTAAAGGCACTGTTTCACCCTCATAACGAAAAGGTTGTGGCGGTTGATGATATTTCCTTTGAAGTTCCTGAAGGGGAGATACTGGGTTTTATCGGACCTAACGGTGCAGGAAAATCCACTGTTATTAAAATGCTCACCGGTATTCTAACGCCCACAGCCGGCAAATGCACTATTAACGGAAAAAACCCTACTGAGGACAGAAAGAATTATGTAAAAGAAATCGGCGTTGTGTTCGGACAGAGAACACAGCTTTGGTGGGATTTGCCCCTGCGTGAAACGTACGGAGTGCTTAAGGAAATCTACGAGGTTCCCGAGGATAAATACAAGAAGAGAATGGCTTTTTTGAATGAGGTTCTCGACCTTGAAAGCTTTATTACAAGTCCGGTACGAACCTTATCCTTAGGTCAGAGAATGAGAGCAGACATTGCCGCGTCGCTTTTGCACAGTCCAAAGGTTCTGTTTTTAGACGAGCCTACAATCGGACTTGACGTTGTGGTTAAGGACAACATAAGAAATGCCATTGAATACATAAACAAGCAGGAAAAAACCACAGTTATTCTTACTACTCACGACCTTTCGGATATTGAGCTGCTTTCAAAGAGAATTGTAATGATTGACAAGGGAAAGAATGTTTTTGACGGAACAATTTCCGACTTAAAGGCAAGGTACGGTCAAATGCGTGAACTGCATTTTGATACTGAAACAAACAATGTTGCTGACGTACTGGCTTATAAGGAGCATTTTGGCTTTGTCGATGAGGATATTTCGGTAGAAACAGACGGTACAGCCGTTAAGGTAAGGTTTAATTCTGCAATTGTGCCTGTTTCCGATATGCTTTCCTACACGTTGGGAAAGATAAACATCAACGATATAAGCGTAAGGGACGCAGATATAGAAGAGATTATCCGCCGCCTATACAAGCAGGAGGGATAATATGAAAAGAAAACTTCGTATTTATAAGCCTTTTATAAATGCAGGCTTACAGGAGGCGACAACATACCGAGCAGACTGGTTTTTTAGAATTTTAGGCAATATACTGGGCTGTTTCATATCCTATTTTATCTGGAAAGCCGTATTTTTATCCGGCAACAGCGAAACAATGAACGGTTTTACAATGCCGCAAATGGTAGTTTACATATTTCTTATGTTCCTTACATCAACGCTGATTGGAAGCGGCGGAACCTATGATATCGGAGAAGAAATCCGTGACGGCTCTATTGCAATGCGTATGATTAAGCCAATAAGCTACAATTCAACTTTCCTTTTTCAGGAGCTTGGCAACAAGATTATGACAGTTTGCATACTTATTGTACCTCTTGTTGTGGGAGTAGAAATTGTGAGAACGCTTTTTACGGGAGCAATACAGTTTGATATTTTCGGCTTTTTTCTTTATATTTTAAGCTGTACTCTGGCTTACCTTGTAAATTTCTTCTTTAATATCTGCTTTGGCTTTATTGCATTTGTAATCAAGTATCTTTGGGGAGCAAATATGATGAAAAACTGCATTATGGGCTTTCTTTCGGGAGTAACCATACCTCTTGCATTTTTGCCCGACGTGCTTGAAAAAATCTTCCTGCTTTTGCCCTTTGCGTCGCTTAATTACACTCCCGTAATGATTTATATGGGAATGTACAGTGGTCCGGAGCTTATATACTATTTAGGTTTGCAGTTATTCTGGGTACTGGCTTTCTGGGGACTGTCCAAGCTGTTGTGGAAAGTTGCAACAAAACGCCTTTGCGTACAGGGAGGTTAAAGATGAAACAGATAAAAAGAATGTTCAGAATGCACCGAATATTTGTTGCTCAGGAATTAAAAAGAATGATGGAATACAAGGGCGACTTTTTAACGGGAATAGCAGGCTTTTTGCTGGGACAGTTTTTCAATCTGCTTTTTCTGTGGATAATATTCAGTCAGATTCCAAGCCTTATGGGCTGGACAATTGAGCAGATAGTATTTATATACGGCTTTTCGCTTATTCCAAAGGGACTTGACCATTTGCTGTTTGATAATCTGTGGTCAATCGGTTATTTTACCGTAAGAAAAGGCGACTTTGACAAGTACCTGACACGTCCCATAAATCCGCTGTTTCACGTTATGGTTGAAAAATTGCAGATAGACGCTTTGGGCGAGCTGATTATGGGGTTTGCCCTTATATGCGTTACCCTGCCTCAGCTTGCAATAGAGTGGAGCATAGTTAAAATCCTGCTGATTTTAGTTGTAATTCCTTTTGCAACAATGATTTATGTAGGAATTAAAACAGCAACGGCGGCTATTGCCTTTTGGACAAAGCGAAGCGGAAACATTACCTATATGTTTTATATGGTAAACGATTTTGCAAAATACCCTGTAACTATTTACAACAATCTTGTTAAGGTAATAATTACATATATAATTCCCTTTGCTTTTACCGCATTTTTCCCGGCGAACTATATTCTAACGGGAGATAATCCCTTGTTTAATATAGGTCTTACGGTGCTTATTTCCATTGTAATAATGGTTATCGGCGTTTTAATCTGGAACAGGGGAATCAAGGCATACGAAAGTGCAGGTTCATAATACGGAATAAATCAGCAAAAACCGATACAGAATAGGTCGGTTGTCCGAATTAAATGTTACAATAAGCATTATGGGACAGCGTAGGGACAACCCTTGCGGCTGTCCGAATTTGAATAAATCTTTTATCTTAGAGTAGGGCGGGATGTTTCTGCCCCCTCATAGGGGGATTGAGGGGGTATGGGCGGCTGCCGTACCCACATCCCGCCGTTTGCAAGTATTCAATATATGCTTTCTCTCCCTCCGTCAAAACTTCGTTTTGCCACCTCCCT
>CAMFFI010000183.1 GCA_945949625.1 uncultured bacterium
CATAGGTTTGACGCATTTTCCGTCGGTAAAAGCAAGGACTGAAACCTCGGGACCTGTTAAAAATTCTTCAACAACAATATGATTGCCTGACGCACCGAATTTCTTATCCTCCATTATTGAGGTAACTGCGTCCTTTGCTTCTTCAAAGGTTTTTGCTATAATAACGCCTTTGCCCAAAGCAAGACCGTCGGCTTTAATAACAATAGGATAAGTGTTGTTTTTTTCAATAAAATCAACTGCATCCTTTGAATTATCGAATGTTTCGTACATTGCAGTCGGAATGTTGTATTTTTTCATTAAATCCTTTGAAAAGACCTTTGAAGCCTCAATTATTGCGGCTTTTTTATTCGGTCCGAAAGCACGTATTCCCGCTTCTTCAAAAGCGTCAACCATACCGTCTGCAAGAGGGTCATCGGGAGCTACAAAAACAAGGTCGATACTGTTGTTTTTTGCAAAGTCAACCATTTTTTCTTTATCCATTACCGGAATATTTACAATCTCCGCATCCTTTGAAATGCCGCCGTTGCCCGGCGCACAGTAAATCTTTGTGCATTTGGGACTTTCAAGAAGCTTTTTTATAAGCGCATGCTCTCTGCCGCCTGAGCCAATCATTAAAATATTCATAAAAATACACCCTTCGCTATTAATGATGGAAAAGTCTTATTCCTGTAAAGCACATTGTCATATTGTACTTGTTACAGGTTTCAATAACATTATCATCACGGATTGAACCGCCCGGCTGAGCAATAAACTCAACACCGCTTCTCTTGGCACGCTCAATATTGTCGCCGAAGGGGAAGAATGCGTCAGAGCCTAATGAAACACCGCTGAAGGTTTTAAGCCATTCCTTCTTTTCTTCTCTTGTAAGAGGCTCAGGCTTAACCTTAAAGAACTGCTGCCAGATTCCATCTGCAAGAACATCCTCATAATCATCGGAAATATAAACATCAATAGTATTGTCACGGTCGGGACGTCTAATATTGTCAACAAACTGAAGGTTCATAACCTTTGGATGCTGTCTTAAATACCAAATATCAGCTTTATTGCCTGCAAGACGTGTGCAGTGAATTCTTGACTGCTGTCCTGCGCCTACTCCGATAGCCTGTCCTTCCTTTGCGTAGCAAACGGAATTTGACTGGGTGTACTTAAGAGTAATAAGAGCAATAAGCAAATCACGCTTTGCTTCCTCTGTCAGAGTTTTATTATCGGTAATAATATTCTGCATAAGAAAATCCTTGTCAATTTTAAGGTTGTTTCTTCCCTGCTCAAAGGTAATGCCGAAAACATCCTTATGCTCAATTTCTTCAGGTACATAGTCAGGGTCAATCTGAACAATATTGTAGTTGCCCTTTTTCTTTGTTTTTAAAATTTCAAGCGCTTCAGCTGTATATCCCGGAGCGATTACGCCGTCGGAAACCTCTCTTTTAAGAAGATTTGCAGTCTGAACATCGCAAACGTCGGAAAGAGCCGCCCAGTCGCCGTAGGAGGACATTCTGTCTGCTCCTCTTGCTTTTGCGTAAGCACTTGCAAGGGGTGAAAGCTCTAAATCGTCAACAAAATAAATTTTCTTTAATGTATCGGAAAGCTCGGTTGCAACAGCTGCACCGGCCGGGCTGACATGCTTAAATGACGCAGCGGAAACAAGACCTGTTGCCTCTTTAAGCTCCTTTACAAGCTGCCAGCTGTTAAATGCGTCAAGAAAATTAATGTATCCCGGCTTACCGTTCAATACTTTGATTGGCAAATCACTGCCGTTTTTCATAAAAATCTTTGATGGCTTTTGGTTTGGATTACAGCCATATTTAAGTTCTAATTCGTTCAATTTAAAGCCTCCGTTACTTATTTTTATTGATAATTTTTGAAGTTGCTTTTCCTGTTTCAATGTCAATGTATCTTACAAAAAGTGAAACCTTGTTATCTTCGTTTAAGGAATTCCACAGCTTATCTGCAAATGCGTCAATATCTTCATTTCCAAGCTCAATAAGCTTAGGCTCTCCCTCAAAGCTGGGAAGCGGATTTCCGTCTGTCATATATGTGTGAATAAAATGGCCCACTCCGCTTAAGGGATTTGAATAAGTAAATGTAAAACGCTGACAGCAGTCGGGATTTCCGTCAGCACTTTTCAGAATTGAAAGCGCATAATTCATAGAGTTATCAGAGCATTTTACAATACCTGAAATACGAGGAGTGTAGTTAGGAGCGTCAGGCTCAAATTCACGGGTTCTTAATGATTGTTCAAAGGTTTGCTGTTGATTCATCAGCTCATAGATTGTGTCAGTCTGGTCACCGTTTGTAACAATTGTCTTGTTGCCCAATACTCTTACGGGAGCATAAATAATCAAAGACGGGTCAGAAAGCTTGCTTTCATCAAAAGCCTGTGTTCTTATTCCGTCGCCGTCTTCAACAAAAACTCTGTTGCGGCTGTTTTCACTTCTGCCCATAATAAAGTAGGCGATTACAGCATTTTTTCCGTCGGCAGATTTGCCGAGTATAATACCTCTGCCCGGATATACATTTGAGCTTAACTCTTTTTCAATAGAAATCGGTTTCATTTAACATTTACTCCTCTACTATTGTTTTATTATTTACTACCTTTATTTTTCCTTCACAAAACAGTGCAACTGATTTGGGAAGAATTTTCCACTCTGCCTGCTCCATAACACGCTTCTGCAAAATTTCGGGAGTGTCGCCGTTTTTAACCTCAACGGCTTTTTGCATAATAATAGGACCGCCGTCGCACACTTCATTTACAAAATGCGCAGTAGCGCCTGTTACCTTAACACCTTTTTCAAGAACGGCCTCGTGAACGTGAAGTCCGTAAAAGCCTTTTCCGCAAAAGCTGGGTATAAGCGCAGGGTGGATATTAATAATTTTATTTTCAAAGCTTCTGATTACCTTTGCGCCAAGCACCGTCATAAAGCCTGCAAGCACAACCAAATCTGCATTTTTGCTTTTTAAAAGCTCTGTCAAAGCATTGTCATAATCTTCAAAGCTTTCAAAATCTTTTCTTCTGATAACTTCCGTATCAATAGAATTGTTTTTTGCTCTTTCAAGAGCATAGGCATTTGGGTTTGAAGAAATAACGCAGATAATTCTGCCGTTTTTTATTTCGCCGCTGTTTTGTGCGTCAATCAAAGCCTGAAGATTAGTTCCGCCGCCGGAAACAAGTACAACAATGTTTTTCATCAAGCAAACACTACTCCCTTATCGCCTTTTATGATTTCGCCTAAGATTACTGCGTCCTCGCCGTTTTCTTTAAGCACCTGAAGAGCAAGGTCTGCGTCCTCTTTTGCAACGGCTGCAATCATTCCAACACCCATATTGAAGGTATTGAACATATCATGCTCGGAAATATTGCCAACTCTCTGAATTACATCAAAAATAGGAAGTACGGGAATTTCGTCCTTTTTAATCTTAGCGCTAAAGCCGTCTTTAAGCATTCTTGGAATATTCTCATAAAAGCCGCCGCCTGTAATATGTGAAATTGCCTTTACGTTTGCTTTTTCAATAAGGGAAAGAA
>CAMFFI010000184.1 GCA_945949625.1 uncultured bacterium
ATGCGGTATTTGCAGACAATGTGTAGGGACAACCCTTGCGGTTGTCCTAAAAAACTTCCAAAACAATCGAGCAGACAAGGTTGATATTGCAAACCTTTTTTGCCCGACCGGTTCGGAGCAGTTTTCTATAAATTAAAGAAAGGGTGCGAGTTAATCGCACCCATTTTTGTTTTAAAGATTGCTTTAAAAATACAAAAGCTTGTTGTATTAGTATTGATATTATCTTCTTTTCTTCTGGTATTTTGTTGTTCTGAACTGGAAGAATGCGCCTAACACAGCCAGTGCAGCCGCCACAAGAAGCATTACCCAAGGGTTTTCATAATGTATAAACTGCGTGAAAATTGTTTCGGATATAGCCGACGCACTGCACACTGCGGTTACGATAACCATAACCTTTCTTATGTACTTAATTGTGATTATACCCATTATAATTCCTGCTAAAAGAGATGCCGCAACAATAAACCAATTGATATTTCCGATTTTTCCGTTAAGAATGTTGTTCATTAATACCTCTGTGCTGTCTTTTGAAATATCTGTATATTTACTATAAACAGCGTCCAGAAAATTGTAAAAGAAACCAAAAGTTGTTGAACACATATAAATGAAAATTCCTACCTTATGGAACAAAAACGATAAAATCGCCCATAAAATACCTAAGCCCAAAGAGCCTAAAATCAACATTGTTATAAAGTATTCGTTCAAAGGACAAAAAGCCGCAACAAGCAAAATTCCGATAACAGCGCCGCAGAAGAAACCGCTTATTGAGGCAAGCACCTTGCCCAGCTTATAGCCGAAAAAGCATTTGACTAACTGAAACACCAGTGTGGTAATGGTCAGTGCATTTGCAAGACCGGTAATAATATTATAATCATCCATATTTTCATACCTCCGCAGTAAAATTATACACGTTCATATTTTGTCCCGTCAATAATAAGGGTATCGCCTTCAAAGGAATAATCGTAGGTATCCTCAACAGTTGTACCCTGCTTGTAGGTTAATTTGATTTTTCCGTTTTCTGCGGAATACTGAGAATAAAGCAGCATAACACCGTAGCTGTTACAATACATTGTGCCGTTGTCGTAAAACTCATAGCTTACTCCTGTTCCCTCCTTATCCTTCCAGCTGCCTGTAAGCTTTTCATCAACAACAGGATTTTCTAACGGTGTCGGCATAGGATTGTAATCCTCTGTTTTTACCATAATATAATCTGTACCGTTTTCAGAAGTGTTTTTCAAGGTCATTTTATTTCCGTCATCGGTAAATTCATAAACATAAGTTCCGTTTAAGTTGTAATAAAGCTGTGTAGTGAGGGTATTTCTGCCCTGTGCGTCTTTTGACAGGGAATATTCTCCTGCATATTCAACATTGTCCATTGCAAGAAACACCTTGCCCTCATCTTCAAAAATATAGGAAAACAGGTTGTCCTTTTTTCCTTCTTCATTTTCAATTTTCCAGGTACCCGTCAGCGGATTGTCGCTTTTTGATTGTGCCGCTGTTGTCTGTTCTGCGGCAGATGTGGTTTCGGCAGATTTATTTTCAGAACAGCCGGACATAACCGTAATAACGCTTAAAATTACGGCAACCGCCGTTAATAAACCAAATGTTTTTTTCATACAATTCTCCTTTTTAATGTTTTGATATTCAGCACGGGCGCAAAGCAGTCATTATTAATATTTTTACAAAAATGCTCCCGTTTAATAATCATTCTATTTTTTTGAAAAGCATATAATAAATTTTATTATGAACGGGTATTAAAGTCAATAATATTCTTAATTAATTAAAAGTTTTTTAAAATAAATATTGCATATATGAGCTGATTTTGATATAATTAAAAGAAATATAAAAGATTGTTATTATGAAAAGATGGGAGTGTTTTTATGCTAAATACAAATGACAAATTTGCAAAAGAAGGCTTGACCTTTGATGATGTTCTTCTGATTCCGGGCGAATCCAATGTTGAGCCTAACAATGTTGATGTTTCCACACATCTTACAAAAACTATTAAATTAAACACACCTTTGATGACTGCCGCTATGGATACCGTTACCGAAACCGCTATGGCTATTGCAATTGCAAGAGAGGGCGGAATCGGCGTTATTCACAAGAATATGAGCATTGAACAGCAGGCTGACCAGGTTGACCGCGTTAAGAGAAGTGAAAACGGCGTTATTGTAAATCCGTTTTTCCTTTCTCCTGAAAATACCGTAGGCGACGCTAACGAGCTTATGGGCAAATACAAAATTTCCGGTGTTCCCATCTGCCGTGATAACAAATTGGTAGGCATTATTACAAACCGTGATTTACGCTTTATGACGGAAAAGGATTACAGCCAGCCCATTAACGACGTTATGACTAAGGAACAGCTTATTACTGCTCCTGTGGGTACAAGCCTTGAAGAGGCTCAGGAAATTTTAAGACAGCATAGAATTGAAAAGCTCCCTCTTACCGATAAAGAAGGCAGACTTAAAGGTCTTATTACAATTAAGGATATTGAAAAATCCGTTCAGTATCCTAATTCTGCAAGAGATGACAAGGGCAGACTTCTTTGCGGCGCGGCTATCGGCGCTACAAAGGACGTTCTCGACAGAGTTGCCGCTTTGGTTGAATCACAGGTTGACGTGCTTGTGCTTGATTCTGCTCACGGTCACAACAATAATGTTATTAATTCCGTTGCAAAGGTTAAAAAGGCTTATCCTAATATTCCTTTGATTGCAGGTAATGTTGCTACTGCCGAGGCTACCGAGGCTCTGATTGCCGCAGGTGCCGACGCTGTAAAGGTTGGTATCGGTCCCGGTTCAATCTGCACAACAAGAATTGTTGCCGGTATCGGTGTTCCGCAGATTACTGCTATTTATGACGCAGCCTGTGCCGCTTCAAAGTACGGTATTCCTGTTATTGCCGACGGCGGAATTAAATACAGCGGTGATATTGTTAAAGCTCTTGCCGCAGGCGGCAGCGTTGTTATGGTTGGCTCGCTTGTTGCAGGCTGTGAGGAAAGTCCCGGAGAAAATGAAATTTATCAGGGCAGACAGTTTAAGGTTTACAGAGGTATGGGCAGTCTTGGAGCTATGGGCAGAGGCAGTGCTGACAGATACTTCCAGTCCTCTAACAACAAGCTTGTTCCCGAAGGCGTTGAGGGACGAGTTCCTTACAAGGGACAGTTATCCGACACTATTTATCAGATGTTGGGCGGCTTGCGTTCAGGTATGGGCTATACAGGCTGTGCTACTATTGAAGAGCTCCACGAAAAAGCAAAATTTGTTAAGATTTCAGGTGCAGGTCTTCGTGAAAGCCACCCTCACGATATTCAGATTACAAAGGAAGCTCCTAACTATTCATTTAACGGTTAATAAAGTATAATAATAAAGCTAAAGGACAGTCACATTGAAGTGAACCCCAAAGTTTAAACAAAATTAAATATTAAATTGCTTGCGAATGAG
>CAMFFI010000185.1 GCA_945949625.1 uncultured bacterium
GCCGCTTTGCTTAAAAAGCTTGAGGAAAACAAAGAGACTATTGCAGAAAGCAACCTGCTTGAGCAGGAAAACTATCGCACAAAGCTAAAAATTAACACTCTTCAGGAAAAAAACCGTCTGTATGACCTTTTGCAGGACCAGACAGCGCACCAAATTGACTTGCTGAACAACTTACTGGTAAAGTACAATACGGAAACAGACCGTGAAAAAAGCCGTAGCCTGCTTGCTGAAATTGCAGTAATAGGCGCATACATAAAACGCCGCGGCAACTTAATGTTTATCGGTGAAAAGTCAGAAACAACTGACACGGCGGAGCTGTCGCTGTGCCTTGAAGAATCCTTTGCAAATCTGGAGCTTATGGGCGTAGAGTGCGCTATTGATATTCCGTGTAGTAATACAATATTTACAAAGGACGCTATTCGTGTGTATGATTTTTTTGAAGCAGTTACGGAGGCCGCAATAAATGAACTTCATTCCGTCTGGATTAAGGCCAGATGCCTTGCCGATGTTGTCATCTTTCATCTGGAAGTTGAGTGCGAAAGTCTGCTTACGGATTTATCAAGTCTTGCAGACAACAGCAATTTTGAGGACGGAATATGGTGCTTTACTCTTAAAGTGGAAAAGGCAGGTGAACAGCTGTGACTACATTTTATATGTCATCAAATGCCGAACAATCCATATTAATGATTTGCCTTTTCTTTTCGCTAATCGTAACTTTGTTTTATTTAATTGTTTCATATTCAAGCTTTAAAAAGAAATGGAACAGATATATAAATATAGGTTTGTTTCTGATTTTGTTTACGCTGTTATCCATAATGGGAGAAGCCTACAGAAAAATGGAGGAGAGCCGTCAGTACGAAGTGTTGCTTCCGTTACCCATGTGGGTTATTTGGTGTATCGTCGGATTATCGTGTGTTCTGCTGATTTGCGAAACAGTCATCTGGTATCGTCAAAGAGGTAAAAATCTCAGCCGCCGTTCAGTAAAACAGGCAATAGATACGCTGCCGGACGCAATCTGCTATTTTGCTCCGTCAGGTGTTGTTAAGCTGTGCAATCTGCAAATGCACCGATTATTCCGAAGTCTTGCGCAAAGCGATATGCAAACCTTTGGCGAATTACAGAAGGCTCTTGATGATTGTGATACGAAAAGCGGTATAATCAGGCTTTCCGATGTCAGGCAAACTTATCTTTTCCCCAATGGAAAGGTATGGCGTTATTCTCAGACGAAGGTAAAAGTTTCCGACGGTGTTGTTTATACAGAAGTTATATTCTCCCATGTGACCGAGCTTTATGAAAAGCATTTAAAACTAAAGGAGCAGACAAGACAGCTGGAAAAAATATCCCGTGATTTAAAGGTTCTTTCGGACAATGTTATAACGATGACGAAAGAAAAGGAATTACTGTCGGCAAAAACAAGACTGCACGACCAGATGAGCGCAGGAATAATTGCCATACGTCAGATTTTACAGCAGGAGAAAATGACAGAAGAAACCGCCGGTGCTGTCCGAATGTTTCAGAAAGCGGTAAGCACAATTAAAAATGATAATGAATACCCGCTGGAGCGCGGCGAGCTTGCAGAATTTTTGAGGGATGCCGATACCATTGGTGTAAAAGTAGAGCTTAACGGAGAATTGCCGCAACAGCAAGAGCAGCACAGGGTGTTTTTGATAGCAATGCGTGAGTGCCTTACAAACAGCGTTCGTCATGCCGATGCGACAAAGCTCACTATTGATATACAGGAAGATGACAATTACTTTTCAATACGAATCACAAACAACGGAGAACCTCCCGAAAGTAAAGTAATGCCCAAAGGCGGACTGCTGAATCTTTACAACCATATTACTAATCTGGGAGGCACTTTGGAAATACAGTCAAATCCTGTCTTTGCACTGACAGTGACCGTACCGAAATCAAAGGAGGGAACAGAATGAAGCAGGTGCTAATCGTAGAGGATCAGCGTATGCCACGTGAAAATATGGAGCGGATAATCTCTGACAGCACAAGCTATGAGCTTGCGGCAAGTATAAGCAGTGCAGAGCTTGCCGTTATAAAATGTCAGCGACAGCATATCGACCTTGTCCTGATGGATGTATGCACAACAGGCAGTAAGGACGGAATTGACGCCGCCGCAGAAATCAAAAAGCAGTTTCCTAACGTCAAAATCATAATCGTAACATCTATGGTGGAGGTAGGTTATCTTGATCGTGCCAAAGCCGCCGGAGTGGACAGCTTCTGGTATAAGGATGTCAGCAAGGAGACGCTGATTGATGTGATTGACCGCACAATGGCAGGAGAATACATTTTTCCCGATAAGGCGCCTGTTGTGCAATTAGGACGTGCCAGCAGTGCTGAGTTTACAGCAAAGGAAATTGAGGTTCTTCGTCTTGTGTGCGACGGTCTTGAATACAGCGAAATTGCAGAAAGGCTGTGCGTGTCTGTTAACACAGTAAAGACGCATGTTTCGCATATTCTTCAGAGAACAGGCTATGCCAACAAAACCCGTCTTGCTATTGCTGTTACCAACAAAAAATTTATTATACCAAGCATTCCGGAAGATAATGAATGAAATTCAATATATTTATAAAAACCTCGGCTTAATACATAAGCCGAGGCTTTTTTTGTAAAAAATTTATGAAATATCACCCATATGGGTGATGTGAAATTCTAAAGCTCTTAGTATAATAAAGGTAGAAAATAATACGGATACTTGACTTTCTGTAAGCAGGAGGTGATTTAAAGCGGAGAGTAATTGCAGATATGCAAAGCATTTACTTGGATAAAGAAAACAATTCGCAGATTAATCTGACTAAAAAAGACTGCAAAATTCAAAATCAGACAAAAATATTTTAATAAACGGAGGTAACAATATGAAAAAGTTTCTGGTTTTAATGATAAGCATAGTGATGGTATTTACTTTAACCGCCTGCGGCGGAGATAACGGCAACAATGGCGGAAGTACAGGAAACAGTAATTCCTATAATCTGGATATGAAGTCCACAGAGGCGCAGCCTATGAGCAAGGACAGAGCAAGCGCTGACGTGCTCAGAGAAACTGCACAAACCTACTTTGGCGGCTTGAACTACTTTGAAGGCACTGAACAGGCAAACCTTACTTATGATGATGTTAAGGGACATATCGGAGTTGACGCATCAGAGTACCGCTATGACGAGAACCGTCAGGCTGAGCTTTATATATGGTATGCCAAAGGTGATGACGAAGCTTCGCTGAATGTATGGTTTATTAACGGCAAGCTGGATGCCTGCGGTGCCATAAACTTAATTTAAACTACAACAATATATTATGTGGAGGCTTGCTTAGGCAAGCCTCTTTCCGAAAGAAATTGAATTTTATTTGAGGCAGGGGACAACTTTTCCTAATGTAACATAAAAATATAAACTATTTGAATAAAC
>CAMFFI010000186.1 GCA_945949625.1 uncultured bacterium
ATGCAGTGCGGATTTGCAATGGTTGAAACAGGTTTTACCAGAGCTAAAAATGCCGGTAACATTATAATGAAAAACCTGATGGACTTTTGTATTGGTACAGTAGTATTTATGCTTCTCGGTTTTGGTCTTTTATGCGGCGAAGACGCATTATTCGGATTAATCGGTGTGCCAAACCTTGGAATTTTCACTGACTTTGCAAACTTCCCATGGCACAATTTCGTATTTAATATGGTATTCTGCGCTACCGCAGCCACAATCGTATCAGGTGCAATGGCTGAAAGAACAAAGTTTGCGTCATACTGCATTTATTCAGCAGTAATTTCAGCAGTTGTTTATCCTATTGAAGCCCACTGGGTATGGGGCGGCGGCTGGCTGTCACAGATAGGCTTTGTAGATTTTGCAGGTTCAACCTGTATCCATATGGTTGGCGGTATAGCAGCTCTTATCGGTGCAATTATTCTTGGACCTCGTATCGGTAAGTACGGAAAAGACGGTAAAGTAAACGCTATCCCCGGCCACAGCTTAACACTGGGCGCTTTGGGTGTATTCATTCTTTGGTTCGGTTGGTACGGATTTAACGGTGCAGCAGCTGCTACAACCGCAAATCTCGGTCAGATTTTCTTAACAACAACAATTGCTCCTGCTATTGCAACTTGTGTAACAATGATTTTTACTTGGATAAAGAACGGTAAGCCTGATGTTTCAATGTCACTTAACGGTTCGCTTGCAGGTCTTGTAGCTATTACGGCTCCTTGTGCCGATGTTGACGCTTTAGGTTCTGCAATCATAGGCTTTGTTGCAGGTATCCTTGTTGTTGTAGCTGTTGAATTTATTGATATTAAGCTCAAGATAGATGACCCTGTCGGTGCTATTGCAGTACACGGCGTAAACGGTATCTGGGGTACTCTTGCAGTAGGTTTGTTTGCAACAGGACAGGGACAGGACGGAATCACAGGCTTGTTCTACGGCGGCGGATTTGAACAGCTTGGTATTCAGTGCATTGGTTTCCTTGCAATTGCAGCATGGACAACTGTTACAATGATTATTACATTCCAGATTATCAAGCACACTGTTGGCTTGCGTGCATCTGCCGAAGAAGAAACAACAGGTCTTGACCTTACAGAGCACGGTCTTATCAGTTCTTATGCAGACTTTATGCCCGCAGTTGTTTCTACTGCTTCTCTTGATGAATTCGGTCCTCAGGTTACAGGCAATGCACCTGTTACGGAAGCTGTTCCGGTTCAGCTTGCAGGAAAATATACACCTGCTGCTGAAGGCGAGGTTAAGATTACTAAGATTGACATAATTCTTAAGCAGAGCAAGCTTGAGGCTCTCAAGAATGAAATGGATAAATTGGGTATTACAGGTATGACAGTAACTCAGGTTCTCGGCTGCGGCGCTCAGAAGGGTAAAGCAGAGTATTACCGTGGTGTTGCTCTTGAAAGTAACCTGTTGCCTAAGATGAAGGTAGAAGTTGTAGTTTGCAAGGTTCCTGTTCAGTCTGTTGTAGATGCCGCTATTAAGGCGCTTTACACAGGACATATCGGCGACGGTAAAATCTTCATTTATGATGTTGAAGATGTTGTTAAGGTTCGTACCGGTGAAACAGGCTACGATGCAATGCAGGATGTTGAATAATTAGCCTATCCTTTTTAATTCACATAAGTCAAGCGTCCCGTTTGGAAAATTCCGAATGGGGCGTTTGACATTTTTTACATTATAGAAAATTGCTCGGTTGTGTTCGGGCATAAAAGGTTGCAGTCAGTACAAACTGTCTGCACGAATTGCGTGTCGAGGCACTCGACTTTTTTATTAAAAGTTTTATTATCATCTATAAATAAAAATGACCTGTCGGATTTATTGTCACCGACAGGTCATTTTGAGTTTGGAAAAATTATTGAATTAACCCTCGCAGAAATCAATTCCCAAGGATTTTGCTACCTTTACAAGCTCGTGATTTTTTGGAACAGGCTTAGCTTTTCCTGCAATATCGCTTAATTTGTTGTGGGTAATTTTGTTGTTTTTAAGCGCAACGGTTACTCCGTAATGTTCGTCTTTTATAAGCTCTGCGGCATAAGCGCCGAATTCTGTTGCAAGCACTCTGTCATATGCCGATGGCGAGCCGCCTCTTAAATAATGTCCGGGAATCATACTTCTTGTTTCAATACCGGTAGTTTCCTCAATGTATTTTAAAACCAAAGGCGTTACGTTTGTACTGCCGCGCTTTGCAATACGTTCCTTGCGTTTAAGCTTTTCCTCTTCTTTTGAAAAAGCTCCCTCGGCAACAACTACAATTGAAAATACGTGACCTTCATTTTTCCTTTTCAGAACAGCCTTTGCAACCTTTTCATAAGAAAAAGGCATTTCGGGAAGAAGAATTACATCGGCGCCGCCTGCTACTCCTGAATAAAGGGACAGCCAGCCTGCTTTGTTGCCCATTATTTCAACAACCATAACCCTTGAATGACTTGTGGCTGTGGTATGCAGTCTGTCAATAACCTCGGTTCCTATATCAACTGCCGTATGAAAGCCAAAGGTCTTTTCCGTGCCGTAAATATCATTGTCTATTGTTTTTGGAAGACCAATAACGTTCAGTCCGTTTTCCGAAAGAAGATTAGCTGTTTTATGAGTACCGTTTCCGCCTAAGGTAAGCAGACAATCAAGCTTCAGCTTTTTATAATTTTTAATCATATTTGAAACTTTATCAACATTGTCGTCGCCGATAACCTGAATTGTTTTAAAAGGCTGTCTTGAAGTTCCTAAAATTGTTCCTCCTCTTGTAAGTATTCCCGAAAAATCGGATTTTTTCATTTCTTTATAATCACCGTTAATCAAACCGGTGTAGCCGCCTGAAATGCCGATTATTTCAATATCGTCGCCCATTAATTCGTATGATGCGCGGGCTACTCCTCGTATAGCGGCATTAAGGCCCGGGCAATCTCCGCCGCTTGTTAAAATTCCGATTCTTTTTTTCATATTATCAGCTCCAATTCAGTGATTATTTTTTATTTTCTGTATTTTTAGCAGAAACGCTTTTTTTAGCTTTTGCTGTTTTAGCTTTATTCTTTGCAGATGATTTTGTTTTTCTTGAATTATCTGCGCTGTGCTTATATGCGTCCTCAAAAAGCTCAAGCTGTGAGTTGTGAACTTTTGATTTGGGAGAACGCGTCACATAGGTGTAATTGCCGCTGCTGTCCATAGCTCTTGATTTCTGATTATCCGCCAAAGCAAGACGCATTATTTTGTTGAGCTTCATCTTTGCTTTATAGTCGTAAACAGGAGTAGCAACTTCAACACGCTGTGAAGTATTTCTTGTCATAAAGTCGGCAGAGGAAATATAGTATTTTTTATCCTTACCTGTGCCGAAAATATAAATTCTGGAATGTTCCAGAAGTCTGCCTACAATAC
>CAMFFI010000187.1 GCA_945949625.1 uncultured bacterium
TTTTCGAGAATGTTTCTGATGTATTCTTCATTTTGAGAAATATAAACCTTATCATCACAGGCAACTGCTATTTTTGCATTGTTTTCATCACACTCAAAGGTAAAATAAATTTCTTTAAGAGAATTTATTTTTTTGAGTATCTCTTCGTCTGTTTCAAAGACTTCAAACTTATTCTGCTTTTGCTCTTTCTCAACAATATTTTCTCCTGTGCTGAGGTCACGCAAGCCCATTTTTTCTATAAGAGAAAACAGTTCCAGCTTAGCCATAAAGCGTATTGCCTTGTCGGGATTCTCCATATTGACCGTATAGGACTCTGGGTTAGTATCAATGGGAACCTCCCTGTAAATTTCGCCCAGCATACGGCTTAAAACAGCATTTTCCTTAGAGGCTATAAGCTTTTTTCTTATTCCGTCCTTTATATCAATCTCATCAATATGGTCATATATATATGAAACGCTGTGATAACGTGAAATCAAATCTGCCGCACCCTTGGGACCTATACCTGCAACACCGGGAATATTATCGGAGGCATCTCCCTGAATTGCTTTAACCTCAATAAGCTCCTTTGGAGTTACGCCGTAGTCATCAATAACCTTTTCCGGAGTGTAAAATATATTTTGCTTATTTGACGCAAGGTCAACGGTGGTAAGCTCTGATACAAGCTGTAAGCTGTCCCTGTCGCCTGTTGCAAGAAAGCACCTGTCTCCCCTGTCTTCACAGGCTTTTGAAAGAGTTCCGAGAATATCGTCAGCCTCATAGCCTTCACAGGTAACAAGAGTATAACCTAAAAGTCTGAGCAGCTCCTTTAATGGTTCAAGCTGCTGTGCAAGCTCATCGGGCATACCTTTCCTTTGCGCTTTATATCCCGCATACGCTTTGTGTCTGAAGGTAGGTGCTTTTAAATCAAAAGCAATTGCAATAGAATCCGGCTTTGTATCTGTCTTGATTTTTTCAAGCATTGTTAAAAAACCGTAAATTGCATTTGTAAACTGACCGTCTTTTGTGGTTAAAGGTCGAATACCGTAAAAGGCTCTGTTAATTATGCTGTTTCCGTCAACTACCAATAATCTCATAATAAATACCTGTTTCTTTTATATTTTTCACAGCTTACAGTTTATACATAATGTCCGTAACCCTGCCGTTTCTTTCAAAAACACGGGGAACTCTTTTTGATACAAGGCACACTACCTCATAATTTATAGTATCAGCAATTTCAGCCAGAGTATCCGCTGTGGGACTGCCGTTTTTTCCGTCGCCGAAAACGATAACCTCATCTCCGACTTTTATATCGTCAATATGCGTTACGTCAAGCATAGTCTGGTCCATACAAACTCTTCCGACAACAGGAGCCTTTTTTCCGTTTACAAGCATATATCCGTCTTTTGCGTATTTTCTTATGTAACCGTCGGCATAGCCTATGGGAACAGTTGCAATTTTCATTGTTTTGTCGGCTTTAAAGGTTCTTCCGTAGGAAACCGTTGCACCTTTTTCTATATATTTTATGTGAGCAATTGTGGTTTTAAGAGTCATTGCAGGAATAAGGTCAAGTCTGTTTTTCAGCTTTGGCGAAGGACTTAAGCCGTAAAGGATTATTCCCGCCCTTACCATATTGCAATAGGTTTCCGGATAATCCTCAATTGCTCCGCTGTTTGAACAGTGAATAACCGGAGGATTGATATTGTTTTCCTTTAATTTATTAACTACGGTTGTAAAATTTTCAAACTGCTTTTGTGTAAATTCTTTTCCCTCTTTATCCTCGTCAGAAACGCAAAAATGAGTAAAAATTCCCTCAAGCTCCAGCTTTTCAAGCTTGCAGGTTTCTTTAATCTCCTCAATTGAATAATTATCTCTGGGAAATTCCTGACACATAAAGCCTATTCTGCTCATTCCGGTATCAATTTTTAAGTGCATTTTAATTTTTCCCTCGGAGTTTTTGCAATTGTCATTAAGCATTTTTGCATAATCCAAGCTGTAAACTGCCTGTGAAATATTAAACTCCACAAGCTCCTGCGCATTGGCGGCAGGAGTATATCCCAAAATAACAATGGGGAGAGTTACTCCGTTTTCACGCAGTTCCTTACCCTCGTCAATATTTGATACTGCAAAAAAGTCCGCGCCCAGTCTTTCGTATTCTCTTGCAAGCTCTGCCGCACCGTGACCGTAGCCGTCTGCTTTAATAACACAGCAAACCTTAACATCGCCTGCCTTGCTTTTTATTTCTTTATAATTATGCTCAATTGCATCAAGTGAAATTTCTGTCCAAGTTCGTTTAACAATATCCATTTTCCTACCTCTGCAATCCAATTTCATATACGATAATTATAATACCTTGCTATGATTAAATCAACAATTATTTATTCGTTATTTTATGCAATATGCAACAATTATTAATTATTGTTGCAAGAAGCACAATTTTTTGATAGAATAGTTATGTATTATTTTTAAGACAATGTCCAAAGGTCAGCATTAACGCTTTAGCACAGTATTGTCTTAAAGAAAATTTTATCATCGGGAGGAAATGATGACAACCACAAATATTTTGGTTCTTTGTGCATTTGCCGTTTATATGCTGATAATGATTGTTATTGGCTTTATTTATTCAAAAAGCACCAAGAACAACGAGGATTATTTTTTAGGCGGAAGAAATTTAAACAGCTGGACCGCCGCACTTTCTGCACAGGCGTCCGATATGAGCGGATGGCTTTTGATGGGCTTGCCCGGTTCTGTTTATTTAGCCGGCACAGGAGAGGTATGGATTGCCGTAGGTCTTTTAATAGGAACAATTTTAAACTGGTACCTTGTTTCTTCAAGGCTCAGAAAATACACAATTGTATCAGGCAATTCACTGACAATTCCAAGCTTTTTTGAAAACAGATTCGGCGATAAAAAGGGAATTATAAAGATTATATCTTCTGTTATAATTGCCGTTTTCTTCACAGTTTACACTGCGTCAGCTTTCAGCTCCGGCGCAAAGCTTTTTGCCACACTGTTTTCAAATGAGGACGGTTCAAATTACACATCGGTTTACTATATCGGTCTTGCGATTGCCGCTGTTGTTATTTTGATTTACACATTTATGGGCGGCTTTAAAGCAGTATGCACAACAGACCTTATTCAGGGCTTGTTAATGCTTGTGGCTATTCTTGCAGTACCTATTCTTGCATATGCAATTCTTACATACGATACAGGCTTTTCACAGGCACTTACACAGCACGGTGTTTCAAATCCCGGAAATTATCTTAACTTCTTAACAAACGATGACGGAACGCCCATTGACTGGACAACGATTGTTTCAAATCTTGCCTGGGGACTTGGTTACTTCGGAATGCCCCATATTCTTGTAAGATTTATGGCTGTTAAAAGCGACAAGGAAATTAAAAAATCAAGAAAAATTGCTATTGTATGGG
>CAMFFI010000188.1 GCA_945949625.1 uncultured bacterium
CCCTTCGGGCTGCCCGGTTTTTCTTTTTGGGTTGTGTTAATGCGACAGCCCCTTTCCTTATGTATAACGAAATGAGCTTTTATTCTATGCTTTCCGTTTCTTGAGCTTTTGCAGTACCTGCATACTGTGCCTTGCCAAAAGCAAGAATCATAACAAAAATCGGTTCAAAGAAGATTAATCCCAGTGCAAAGAGCTTGCCTTTTCCAAAGCATTTTGACAGTTTTACAAGCTTAATAATTCTTATAACAAGTATTGCTATACTGCAGACAAACGCAAGCATTGAAACTGTTTCTATCATAATATTGTTACCGAAAAAGTAATCTATACTGTAGTTTTGAATAATTGCCGCTGCAGCATATATTACTGTAAAGGGAAGCAATATAAAGAAAAACTTTGTTTTCCAGGCAAACTTATAAAATACGTATTCATTATAAAAGGGAATAAGTGCTTTCCAGCCTTTTTCGCCTGCTTTTTTATAAATTGTCCAGTATGCAATAATTACGAATACTGCCGCTAAAAAGCCTACTGCGTAAATTCCCGCTTTAATCAAACCCGGAGAATCCAAACCCATAAACATAAAATACCAACCTTTCAAAGTTTAATTTTTCGCTTTTGCATCAGCTCCTGCTTTTATTCTGTCAGGAGCTGATATGCTTTTTGAGGTTCTTACCATTTTTCAAGACAAGCCCTGATATATCCGTCTTCCTCATAATATCTGACTATATAATCAATGCTATTGCTGTTGAAAATTCCTCGCTGCCTACTGGTGGAATATTCTGAAATATACTGCCATTTATAGCCGGAACCTGTAACCCAGATTCTTGAATTCAGGTCAATACCTTTTTTATCATCAATAATCACCTGAACACTGTCTATTGCACTGCTTTCAAGATAACAATCATTTGGCAGGTTAACAGCGCCTAATTCAGGAATTGATTTATTCTCTTTGATATTAACAAGGCCGCCGATTTTTATATTGGTTTGCAGGCTGCTGAAAAAGCCTCCTATTCGAGTTGAAACACCGCCTCCTATTAAGCCGGTATTTCCTGTAATTTCTGTGTCATACAAATCGGTAGTCCAATCTTTTCTGCCGCTTTCAAGGCTTATTCCGCCGCCTCGTTCCTTTGCATAGTTACCCGTAATTTTGCAATTGTCAACAACGACCTTATTGTGTGCCCTTATACCTCCGCCGTTACCGCTTGTATTTCCTCCGGTAATTGTTCCGTTTTTAATCGTAAGCCAATAGCCGCTTACTATTATAACCGAACCGTCTGTAATTGCATTTTTGCCGGACAAATTGCGGTCAACCGTATGACCGTTCAGGTCAAGAGTCAAACGTGAATCAAGGGAACCGTTGTAATTTTCGCCTGTGCATATAGCTCCGTTTTTAAAGCCGGTGCCTGTGCCAAAGCTTGATTTTCCCGAGGCGTCCACATCTGCAATCCAATCTTCATAAAGCGTTACGGTTACAGGGCCTTTCTCTCTGTCCATCATCAGTAATGCGTTTTCCCACGCTTTTGAAATATTGTCATAGTAGGTTATGTTTCCGTTTACATTAACTCCTGCAGCTGCAGATTTTCCACTGTCCTTTGTTTCGATAAAATAACAAAGTTCGCTTGAATTAATATAGGTAAATCCCATTCCGCTTCTTGCTTTAATAACAAAGTCCTTTACTTCATTACTTGTCTCATCTAACGCAAACACAGGAATTTCTCTTCTTACGTCATAAGGTCTTCCCTTTGAAACTTTTCCTGCAATTAAGTATTTTGCGTCGTTGGGAATATCATAGCCTTTTGATTCTAAAAATGTTCTCAGAGTGTAATTTTTAAAATCCGTGTACTGCTCCTTTATCATATTGCGAATAACTTCCATATATTTATCGTAGGTAGTTTCGTCATTACCTTCACGGAAATAGTCCAACATGGCAATCTGAGAAATTCCTCCGTTTGGATACACATAGCCGTCGTTGAGTCTTGCTTTTCCTGCTCCGTTTATTTCAACATATTGATTACCGTCATAATAATATCTGTTTTGCGTTCCTTTTTCTTCTTCTACAATTTTATTGTAAGCGTTAACGGTTTTTTCACAGTTATTTGCAATAGTTTCTATTTGCTTAGTATATTTTCTTTGTTCGCTTTCATTTTCAGTCTTTTCGCAGGCTGTTTTTAATGTTCCCACGCAAAGTGAAACTGCCGACATATATCCGCTCATAATCTGACTTTCATATGCTTTGCTTGCCTCAAGTGCGTCACTTGCAAATCCGAGCTTTTTATTCTGTGCATTAAAGTAATTCTTGAAAGGGTTTTTATCCTTTCCCACTGCCGTATCATTAATGTACTTTTCAAGCTTTGTAATTATATTGCTCATTGAACCGGTTTCTATATTGGTTACAAATGCATATAAGCTTTTGTCGTATTCAGCTATGCTGGTGGTACAGTTGCCTATTTTTTTATTCAGCTCAGCAATTCTGGTTCTTTCCTCTTTTGTTTTTTCGTTTTTGTCTTTCAGTCCGGCAAGCTCTTCCTTGTATTCCTTTAACAATGCCTGCTCATCTAACATATCCTTTTTAAGCTTTAGCCCTTTTTCACAAAGTACAACAAGGTCAAGAGCTTCTTTGTTAAAATCGTTGTTATCCGAAAGCTGCTGTTCAACAGCCATATTGTTTAAGGTTTCTTCTATTCTGTCTAAGCTTTCCTGAACTTTTTGAAAAGGGTCTTCCTTCTCCTTTTCCGGTAATATCTCTCCTAAAAGATAATCAAACAGCACTTGGTACAGGTCCCCAACATACGGTACTTTGCCGATTGCCTTGGAAAGCTTTTGGGTATATTTCTGTATAACCTGTTGACCTATGTCTTCGGCGACTGTTGCCGAAGCACTTGTCATACTGATTGTGACAGTTGACATACAGCAGATAATAACCATAAATATTGACGTGATTTTTAGTGTAACTTTTTTCATTTTTTAATGCTCCTTTTTGATGATTATTTTTTGTTCGGGGTTTGTTTCCCCTTTACTGTAATCTCATTATATCAGTCTGACTATGACAAAATAGGGACAAATTTTCAAATTTGTTAATTATTTCTGTTTTTTCAGAAACTTTTTATAAAATATAATATCTTTTAACTAAATTTACCACATAAGGAGTGACAAACCGATTACAAATTCAAGTAATTTCAGAGAATTTTATTTTTTTATTTAAAAAAGTCGAGTGCCTCGACACGCAATTCGGACAGTAGGGACAACCCTTGTGGTCGTCCTAAAAAACCTCCAAAACAGTCGAGCAGACAGGTTGATAATACAAACCTTTATGCCCGAGCGCAACCGAGCAATTTCCTATAATGTAAAAAATCGGCTGAGAAAAACTCAACCGATTTTGTTATTATT
>CAMFFI010000189.1 GCA_945949625.1 uncultured bacterium
TATATCACTTTTATCACAGTTTTTGAATTTACAGAGATTTTTTCGCAGAGCCTATTTCTTAATCGGTCTCTCGCGTTTTTCTTCGTTATCAAATTTTATACATCGTACAACATGGATATTCTTATCAAGTTTATCGCGGTCTATGTATGCGTCCGCCTGTTTCTTCGTCCTGAATCTGCGGGCAAATTCACAGAAGTGAACATACAGCGACTTTGTTGCAAGATACTTTCCGTCAGTCACCCTGACAATTACCCATTCCATAATTTTCTCCTATCCGAAAACGGCATAGTAAGCAACGCCGAACCATTCGCGAACCCAATAAGTCGGCACAAGCCACAATGAAGTCGGGCACGAAATGCTGTCTGTATCTATTCCCTGCTTGTCCGCGATCATCTGTGCACGGAGCTGATGATAGCCGTCAGTCACAAGACACACTCTCTGCGGAAGTCCCTCACTTTCAATGATAGAATGTGAAAATTTAAGATTTTCATATGTACTGGTCGAATTTTCTTCCATGTAGATCCTTTCGGGGGATATTCCGCGCTCTGTAAGATAGTTTTTCATGCAGAGTGCCTCACTTATAGCCTCGTCACTGCCCTTTCCGCCGGAAACCACTACGCTGACATTTTCGTGCTCTGAAAGGTAATCATACGCCGCATTGAGACGCTTTCTCAGCATAATGCTCGGTCGGCCGTCCTTTACCTGACAGCCAAGAACCACTACCGTCGCGTTTTCATCTTTTGGCGGAGAATTTGCGGCTTTCAGCATAAATATGCTGATCGCCAAGGCGAGTATCACACATACTGCCGCAACTGCTCCTGCAATAACAACGATGATCTTTCCTGCCCTGTGCTCCCACATTCTGCCTATAAGCGACTTAAACGCAGACCAGAATATAAATATCGCGAGAAGGGCGGCAGAAATTACAGTTCCCGCACAGTTTCCAAGGCAGGCAATGCCTTTGAAAAATGGTGCAATGAACAAAATGAGCAGTACCGCCGATATAGCCGCAGGTATAATTTTTACTTCCATTCTTTTTAACATTTTCCGCCTTTCCTTACTTCTTAGAAGTAAGTTTCAGTATTCTCTCAAGGTTCTTTTTGGTTGTTGTTTCACTTCCAAGGTGCGTCGGAACGCAGTTGTAAAGTCCGTGAAAATCCGAACCGCCCGTTTCAATAAGCCCGTACTTTTCTGCAATAGCTGAAAGTTCGCGGCGGTAATTTTCATCAGCGGAATAGTGTCCCACTTCAACACCGTCTATCTTACCGTTCCTGGCAAGTTCCTCAAGAAGTTCAATATTGTCATACTGCGCAGGGTGAGCCATTACAGCGGCTCCGCCTGCCGTGTGGATGAGGTCAACCACAAAATTAACGTCAGGGTACTCTCTTTCGACATAGCACGAACCGCTTTTCGGATTAAAAAGCTCATGGTCAAGTTTGCCGTAAAATTCAAGGGCGTATCCGTAATCTATCAGCGCACGCATTATATGCTGCTTGAAAATGCTGTTTGAAGCTGTGGTGTGTTTCAGGATACTCTCCTGCGTTATCGGGAATTTCTCCATAACTTTAGCCATCATCTCTTTTGAGCAAGCCTTGCGTATTTCACAGCTTTTCAGGCACAGTCCCTCAAGACGGTCGGGCTTTGTCGGATTATAGCACAAAATATGGACCTTGCTGTTTCGCGCCTTATCCCATGCCGAAAGTTCAACTCCGCGAAGTATCTTCACTCCTGCCCGCTCTCCGAGAACTCCTGCCCTCGAAAATGAAGCCATTGTGTCATGGTCGGTGATTGAAAGCCAGTCAATGTTTACCCGCTTTGCCTGAGCAATGATATCCTCAATGCCGAGCGAGCCGTCTGAAAGCTTGGTGTGACAATGCAGATCGCAGATCATATACTTTACCTCCTGATGTGATACATATATTATATACAAATTATAACAGCGTATCACATTATTTAGAACCTTACAGGTGTTTTTTCGTATAAAGTTGATGCTATCGAAGTTATTGTACCATATATTTTTGCTTATTTCAAGTGCTTTTAGTTATCATTGCATACATTTGCTAAAAATCCATAAGTCAAGACTGATCGCATATTTTGTCTTTACTCATGGATCTTAGTGACGTTAGGGAGTGTTGACACTAAGATAATATGCAGATTTTCGAGCATAAATTTTACGTAGACAAGACAAAAAGTCGCAGGCAGGCTGTCGCCTGTCAAGACTTTTTAACGCAGGATGCGTGAAATTTTGCCGAAAAGATGCGTTGTTAGGCTTAGTGTCAACACTCCCTAATTTATAGTGTTGGATCTCTCATCTGCTCAGCCATCGTTGGGGATTATTTTTCTGCAACGATCAGATAACGGTGTATCGTTCCCTCAATTTCTCCCGTATCATCGATCTTCATTTGCATTTTCAATAAGGCTTCAAAGCACTTATCAACTGAAAATTCAGGAAATTCCCATTCAATTATATGTGCAAACCAAATAAACGCACCAACATCATAGAACTTTATCGGACGATACGCTTCATTGCCCTCAATAATGTGAAAGCCTGCTTTTTCAAATATCTTCTTCTGTATGCTTAATCGTAAATCTGGAAATGGCTTCTCTGTGTTCGGAAGAACCATTTCAACCAAATTCCTGTCATTATCACATCCGACCTGTTCAGTTATAAATATACCACCATTTTTTAATAAACGATATATTTCTTTCGCATTGAAATTGCCATGTCTGTTTATTATCAGGTTAAAAGTTTCATCTTTGAAGGGAATACGTGATGGATCACTACAAGCTTTAAAGTTTATTCCCAAGGGTAATAATGTTTTCATGCAAAGTTCTACATTAGGCTGATACCCTTCTGTTGCAGATGTTTTATTAGAAGGGTGACCTAAGGAGAGCAAAAACTCACCGCCGCCCGTATCATAATCTAAAACATTCATGTCAGTATTTAAAAAATTCCTAACTATCTCCTCATAATTCCATGGTAAGTCTTTTTCTTCTTCATACCTACCATTAATATAAGAAAAATCCCAACCAGTAATATGAGCCTTATTTTCTTCAATTTTCCAAATTTTCTTCAACTCTTCACGCTGCATTGTAACTGCATCCTTTCCAAAATATTATTATAAAAATAATTCGGTGCAGTTTCTGACAACACAAATCTTTTTTATTAATCTCGGCACAACCTGTTGTCAGCTTTAAAACTGCACCGAGTAGTTAATTCGTCTTATCATTTCTATACCAATCCTTCCATTAATTTCAATTTTTTTACTTCAATATCAGATTTCAATCATCATAGAGAAATTCTGATAATTCATCTTTATCAAAAACATCAAGCAACTCTTTAAAGTGATTGACTGTCTTGTAATCTTCAAGTTCTA
>CAMFFI010000190.1 GCA_945949625.1 uncultured bacterium
GGTATTCTGATGATTATTTTCGGTGCAATTTCAATCGTTGTGTCAATCATTGCATTAATGGGACTTGGTGTTCTTGAGGCTCTCGGCGCACCTATGGGATTGCTCTGGGCATCAGGAATAATCGCTTTCGTAGGCTCTATTGCACAGCTTGTTGCAGGAATCATCGGAGTAGTAAATTGCGATAAGCCTGAAAAAGCCAATAGTTGTATTGTCTGGGGTATGGCAGTAGCAGCTATGAGCATTATTGCAAATGTTTTTACTCTTATTGGTTACCCACAAAACTTCAGTTTTGTTTCGGTTATTTCAGGACTTTTAATTCCGGTACTTTACCTTATCGGTGCGTTTAAAAACAAACAGTCTAACTGATTGAAAATCAAGGACTCAGGTCGGATAGATTTAAAGTTTATCCGACCTGCACCAAACCTCTTTTATATAACGCAAACAATAATTAATCATATCATCATAAGATTAATGCTTGCTGCGGATTGTTCCAATTGCTTTTGGTAAGGCGGATAATAGGTTTTCAATGCAGTTAAGCAAAGGCTAATGCTCCAAACTCTTGTTATTGGGCACAGTATTTTATACTGACATTCGTCAGTACTGAAATAAACACCGGACATAAAAAATATTCTATGGAGGAATTATTATGAAAAAATTAGCAGCAGTTATATTGGCACTTGTTATGACAGCGTCGCTTGCAGCCTGCTCAAACGGCGGAGGCTCCGGCACAGAAGAAACATTAACCCCTGCTTCGGCAATTGAAAGCACAAATGAGGAAACAACAGCACCTGAATCAACAGCCGCCGCAGAATTGCAGTCGGGCGACAGCGGCGAGGGTGAGAAAACTCTCGACAGTGATTTCTGCACAGTAACAATTCCCGAGGGCTTGCAGTACAAGGTTAACTCCTACTACCACGATGAAGACGCCCTTGGCTCAATTAAGATTGATTTCGGAAAAAATGGCACAACAGAGGGCAGACTTGAAGTGAGCACAACAAGAATGATAAAGTCCATTGACGACGCCGTAGAAGAGTGTATAAGAGTAAGAAATCTCGATACCTATGAAGAGGGCAAGTCCGAAATCGGTGAAGAAGTAACCTACGGTGACACTACCTACAAAGAGGTTAAGCTCTCACAGGAATACGGCGCAGAAACCTGCCTTGTATCCTATTACAAGAGAGCAGACGGCAAGGATATTTATGTTGAAATCAAAACAACTCAAAACGACTTTGATAAATTGCCAATCGACGATCCCCTTGTTCAGGAGCTTGCAAAGTCTGCTGTTTATAAATAACAGTATAACTGCCTTTCCTAAAAAGACAGTTATATCCAGATTGTTAATCCGATTTATGGAGGGATTTTATGAAAACTAAAATATCAAAAAAAGTAATAAGCATATGCCTTAGCTTGCTTATCTGCATTTCCGCTTTGCCGCTTTCAATGCTTTCGGCAAGTGCGGCTGAATACGACATAACTATCCGCAATGTAGTATACCCTCGCCCCGGTGCAACACCGCAAGCTGATATTAAAAAAGAAAGCGTCAGTCTATATAATCTCTACGGCTGGGCTTGGATGGGTAATGACGATACGGTGGCTATGGGACCCGACGAAAAGTTTAAAGACTTTTTTTCTTTGGTTTTAGGTAGTTCGGGTGACTTCTACTATGAATTAGATACCTTCACCGACACCGTAAGCTACAACTTGTCGCTTATGTTTGTTCTCAAGGACAAAATTGTTATTTCCGGAGTCGAATGTGATGTAGTCTTCTATGATGAAAACAACACTGTGCGGGGAGTAACTCAGGGTATGTTTCTGCCCGTAAAATACGCAAGAACACAGGCGGAGGCGGTAGGCATAGCTTTACCGGAAGACCTGACCGATAATGATACTATTATGGTATGTTCGACAAGCAGTATGATGTGTTGTCCTGAGGACCATATTCATATACAAGGTCAATATAGTTATGACGACAACGGTCATTGGCGTGAATGTACTGTATGCGGTGAAAAAATATTTGACTCTGAAGGCGAGCACCGCAAATATTGCACAAGAACTGAAAGCTGGACTTGTATTAATCAGGCTACTGCAAGTAAAGAGGGAGAATATGTAAAACAATGCTCTAGCTGCTCGTATGTTATGGAGAGAATAACAGTTCCGAAAACAGGGGAACAAACAGTCGTAACTACTTATGACGAATTGAGAAATGCTCTTGCAAAGGGCGGCAGGCAGTGGATTAAGCTTGATTTTCCCGGTAAAACCTTTAAACAGGAGGACTTCAAGTATGATTACACCCTTTGTTTGGATGACCCTGATGCTGACATTACAATAGACTTAAACAACTGCATTCTGGAAAGAAAAACATTGTACGACAAAAGGCTTTTTGAAATTAAGCAGGGAAAGCTCAGGTTATGGCAGAAGGACGGAAACGGTATAGATAGTACTGTGAATTTCAAATATAATTTTTCTTTTGATACCGGCAACGGCGAAGCAGTGTTTTATGTTGCCGACTCAGGAAGTCTTATATTGACTAACGTTCATTCTCTGTCACCGGGTTCAGATGACATAGGTACTTTTACTTATGCTTTTCCGATTGTAAAATCAAGCGGAAACCTCCGCATTGACAGCGGTGTATATTACTCCTATAATGAAACCTCTGCTGTTGAAATTGACGGAGGTACAGCGGTTATTAACGGCGGATATTTTAAATCAACCTATTACAAAAGCTCAGCCGTAAAAATCACAGCCCCGGACAAAGAAAAAACTACTGTCGAAATTAACTATGGTAATTTCGGCGCACTCAACACGGCAGTTTATATGGATAGAGATACCGTTGTCACAATAAACGGCGGCAACTTCGAATATAAGGATACGGACAGAAATTTATATCAGAAATACGCTTTGTATGCATATGATGCGGATTTAACAATAAACGGCGGTTATTTCTACGGTTCATTAAATGCATTAGATGCAACAGCACTTCATTCACTTAATATTTCATACGGTAATTTCAAATTGTATAATCAAACCGAAGACGGCAATTTGGCGGCAGTTTACTTGGGCGGTGATTATAGCACTAATACTATAATTTCCGGAGGAAGATATTATGGAAATAAAGGAATTGAATTCAGCAAAAAAACTGATTTTTCAAAAATTATTCCCCAAGGCTGCTATGTGACAGATAATGATACCGGTTTAGTTATTGACCATAACATCACCGATTATTCGCTCGGAGGCTCTATTGATATATTTGCTAAAAGGCCGAGAATCACAACACAGCCGTCGGGCGGACATTCCCTTAATATGGGTGACGCAATCGTTCTTAAAATAGACGCTGACAATGCAAACGAGTACATATGGCAC
>CAMFFI010000191.1 GCA_945949625.1 uncultured bacterium
GTATTCTTTTATTGCTTGAAGGATTATTATTTACACAAAATTTTATGGGCTGCCAATCTATACGGTGATTTTCTTTATCGCTGTATTTCTTGGTAATATTTTTGTATTTCTTGCAATGAATAACAACGTAAAATCGCTTTTTTCAACTATCGGCGGTTCGTACGGCTCAGCGGCATGGTCTTATTTAGGCGGTTTTTTCAATTTCCCAAAAATTCTGCTGACTTCCGTAATTATGACGGTGTTGATTGCAGGTCTTTATATACTGGTATTGTTTGTTTCCAATAAGATTTTTGCAAAGGAAACTAATGCTAAAAAATGCTTTTCCGACGCATTTATTTCCTTTGCCATAAATTCAATTCCTGCGTCTATGGGAATCATTCTCTTTGGTTTAAGTGCATTTGTTCATATTTACCTTGCGTTTGCATTCCTTGCTTTTTCAGGTTTGTATTTAATCGTAAATCTTGTAGTGGAAATTAAGGATACAGCTGTGAATGTTACAAGCAACACTAAATTTGTAATGTTAAGCACATTGTTTATTTGTGTAGCGTTTCTGATTGTAGCTGTTGCAGGCATTTATTTGTTTGTATGGTGCCTGAATATTAACGATATGCTTAGAAACATAGGAAGTCTGTCAAGCTCTTCGGGGATTTCAGGATTTCTCAACAGATTATATTGATATTAAACTGACAAAGCCATAATAAAAAGCCTTAAAGGAGTTCTGTCACTTTAAGGCTTTTATTTATGTGCTGATTTTATAACTTTAAAAACTATCCCAATGTATTTTATCCTTTGAAAGCTCTTCAAGATTGTGGGGCTCAGGGTGATTTTCAGCTATACCAAGGGATAAAATTGCCTCTGCTTTGTAGTTTTCTGGAAAATGCAAAAGCTCCCTTAAATAATCTTCGGTTGTTATTCCTGTGGGAGCTTCACGCAGGCGGCATTGTATCCAACAACTGCCTATACCCAGACTGTCTGCTGTTAAGTGCATATTTGCCATGGCAATTGAACAATCCTCAACCCAGACGTCGGTTATATTGCTGTCGGCAATCACAACTATGGCGCAATCGGCACCTTCAAGCATTTTAGCGGAATTTATTCTGCAATCCGACATTTTTTTAAGCATTTCTTTATTTTTTACTACAATAAATTCCCATGGGCGTTTACCTCTGCTTGAGGCTGACAGTAACCCCGAAAGCAATATTTTATTGAGCTTTTCTTTTGGTATCTGTTCGTTTTTATATTTTCTTACGCTGCGGCGATTACGCATAATTTCAATTAAATCCATTCTAAGTATCCTTTCTTTTTTGCATTATAGGAAATTGCTCGGTTGCGCTCGGGCATAAAAGGTTACAGTCAGTACAAACTGTCTGCACGAATTGCGTGTCGAGGCACTCGACTTTTTTACATTATAGGAAATTGCTCGGTTGCGCTCGGGCATAAAAGGTTGCAGTCAGTACAAACTGTCTGCACGAATTGCGTGACGAGGTTTACGGGACGTCGATACGCCGTCCCCTACATACTGTAATTTAAATGTTTATTTGGTGTATGAGGGGATAATAATAATCTGCACATTGGTTTACATATATAATATAATACACAAAATCATAAAAACGCAATACTTTGTTCACAAAATAAAAAATTTAATTCAAAATCATTTCAGCACTGTATCATATAGTTTTCACTTAAAAAATTTATTATTATGACAACAAATAAATGATAAACTTTACAGGAGGTTATCAATATGTCAGACGATTTTGAAAACAATTATTACAACAATAATTACATTGACGGTTCAAATAATGATGAAAATTCTGTAAATGACAATACAAATAATTATTCATATAATTTCGCCGGAGTAAATTCATCTGCTTCTTATAGCTCGGAAGGTGCAAATACATCCGAAAGTACTGCCGAGGGTGTTACAGCTCAAAATGAAAATGCTCAAAATACCGCTTATGACGGAAATTATCACTACAAAGGCTCACAAATACCAACCGATGAGTCCTTTTCAGGCAGCTATAATTCTTATAATAACACAGATGGCGGATATTCTCAAAACAGCTATTCATCACAGAGCACAGCTCAGAATTCCTATACGGGCAATCAATACGGCAACGGAACTCAAAGCTACGGTACGCCTAACTACGGTACTCCCTATTCTGCACAATACGGTGCACCTCAGACAAATCAGCAGGTAAAGACAAAACAACGTAAAACGAAAGCGCCAAAGCCTAAAAAAGAGAAAAAGCCTGTTACAAGAGGTGCAATTGCAGTAATTCTTGTTGTGTCAATAGTTTGCTCAGCGGCTTTGGGATTCGGCGGAGGATACGCTGCAACAAAGCTTTTCGGCGGCGGTCTTACAGTTAACCAAAGCACAACGTCAACAACGGACACAGCCGCAACAGCTTCAAGAACTAACACAGGCGGCTTGTCCACTACCGATATTGTAAATAAAACAGCCGACAGCGTTGTGGAGATTACCACCGAAACCGTTACAACGGGAAACTTTTTCCAGCAATATGTTGCACAGGGGGCAGGAAGCGGCGTTATTATTTCCAATGACGGATATATACTTACCAATAATCACGTAATCGACGGAGCAAATACAATAAAGGTTACTTTGAGAGATTCAACTGAATACAGCGCAAAGGTTATAGGATCAGATTCACAGCTTGATGTTGCGCTTTTAAAGGTTGACGCAAAAGACCTTTCACCTGCAACCTTCGGTGATTCAAGCACAATAAATGTAGGAGATTATGCTGTTGTAATCGGAAATCCGCTGGGACAATTAGGCGGAACCGTTACAGACGGTATTATAAGTGCACTTGACAGAGATGTTAAGGTTGACGGAGAAACTATGCGTCTTATGCAGACAAATGCCGCAATCAATCCCGGCAACTCCGGCGGCGGACTCTTTAATGCAAACGGCGAGTTAATAGGCATTATCTGTGCTAAAGCGTCAAGCTCAACCACAGAGGTAGAAGGCTTAGGCTTTGCTATTCCTATTAACAAGGTTCTTGATATTCTTAACGATTTAAAACAATACGGTTATGTTCAGGGAAGAATTGACCTTGGTATGACTTTAACCGATGTAACCTCAAACACGGGATATGAACCGGGAGTTTACGTAAAAAGTGTAAATAACGGCTCCAATGCACAAAAGGCAGGCTTTCAGAGCGGAGACCTTATTACAAAAGTAAACGGCAATAAGGTTACAAGTGTTTCTGATATAAACGCAATTATTGATAAATTGAACGTAGGGGATAACGTAAAGTTTTCTGTTACAAGAGGAACTCAATCGGGAGACCTTACACTTACACTGGAGGAGTATAATCCCAACAAAAATTCTTTAGTTAGCA
>CAMFFI010000192.1 GCA_945949625.1 uncultured bacterium
TGCGCAAATCTTGCGTCATTATCCGACAATCCTGCTTTGCAAACAGTTTAAACCTTGGAGGTAGTATTATGGACAAATTACTTGAAATGTTAAGCGAAAATTCTGATTTTACAACAGAAGAGCTTGCTTTAATGCTGGGTGAGCCTGAGGATTACATAGCGGCTCAGATTAAAGAATATGAATCACAGGGAGTAATAAAGGGCTATCACGCAATTATAGATTATGAGAAAATACAAAATTCCAATGTGCTTGCGCTTATTGAATTGAAGGTTATGCCAAAGCCGGAAACAGGCTTTGAGGAAATTGCACGCAGAGTCATTGAGTACAGCGAGGTAAAAACCGCTTACCTTATGGCAGGCTCCTATGACCTTGCAATTTTTGTAGAGGGTGCAACTATGCAGGATGTTTCTGCCTTTGTATCAAGAAAGCTTTCTGCTTTGGACGGAGTAATTTCAACAGCTACTCATTTTGTGCTTAAATGCTACAAGGAAGGCGGAGTTGTGCTTTCAGGCGGAGAGGAAGATACTGATAAAAGGAGTTTAATACTGTGATAGATTACAATAAAATGCTTAACAGCACTATCAGAGAAGTTAAACCCTCGGGTATCAGAAAATTCTTTGATATTGCTAATGAAATGGATGATGTCATATCTCTTTCAATAGGTGAGCCTGATTTTAAAACACCCTGGCATATTCGTCAGGCAGGCATTGATTCTTTGGAAAAAGGCAGAACCTGGTACACTCCGAACAGAGGCTTTGGAGAGCTGAGAGAAGAAATAGCAAAGTACTATGAAAGAAGATTTAATGTTACATATTGTTCCGATAAGGAAACCCTTGTAACGGTAGGAGGCAGTGAGGCTATTGACCTTGCACTTCGCTGTCTTGTTGAAAAAGGCGATGAGGTTCTTATTCCTCAGCCTTCCTTTGTATGCTATGAACCTCTTACGATTATGGCAGGAGGAACGCCTGTTTTAATTGAAACAAAGCAGGAGGACGATTTTCGTCTTACAGCAGAGGAGCTTGAAGAAAACATAAACGATAAAACAAAGGTTTTGATTTTGCCTTTTCCAAATAATCCCACAGGCGCAGTAATGAGAAAATCAGACCTTGATGCTATTGTGCCCATTATAAAAAAGCACAATCTTATTGTTTTATCCGATGAAATCTATGCCGAGCTTACCTATGGAGAACAACAGCACGTTTCTATTGCGTCATTAGACGGAATGAAGGAACGCACCGTTGTAGTCAGCGGGTTTTCAAAGTCATATGCAATGACAGGCTGGCGCTTGGGATATGCCTTAGGACCTCACGAAATTATTGACCAGATGACAAAGCTCCACCAGTACGGAATTATGTCGGCTCCAACAACTGCACAGTATGCTGCAATTGAAGCCCTTAAAAACGGGGATAAGGATATTGAAAAAATGCGTACCGAATATGATATGAGAAGAAGATTTATCTTAGGCAGCTTTGAAAAAATCGGCTTTGAATGTTTTGAGCCTTTAGGTGCGTTTTATTCATTTCCCTGCATAAAATCAACGGGACTTTCCTCCGAGGAATTCTGCACAAGATTAATTAAAGAAAAACACGTTGCTCTTGTTCCGGGAAATGCTTTCGGCGAAAGCGGTGAGGGATATGTGAGAGTATCCTATTCCTACTCATTAAAGCATCTGAAGGAAGCATTGGGCAGAATAGAAGAATTTATAAAGGATTTACGAAATGAAAATTAAGGTACTTGCTCCGGCAAAGATAAATTTGTCACTTGATATATTAAAACGCCGTCCCGACGGTTATCATGACGTTTCAATGGTTATGCAGACAATTGATTTGTACGACACCGTAACAATTGAAACAAACGACAGCGGAAAAACAGAAATTTCCTGTAATTATCCCGGTGTTCCCTGCGATAAAACAAATATTGCATATAAGGCGGCAGAGGCGTTTTTTAATAATACAAGAACTGAAAATCCGGGAATACATATTAATATTGATAAAAAAATTCCCACCCAGGCAGGTATGGCAGGTGGAAGTACCGACGGTGCAGCGGTAATAGTGGGACTTAACAAACTTTTTACAACATATCTTACACCTAAATCAATGATGGAAATAGGCTCCCGTTTAGGCGCAGATGTTCCGTTTTGCATTGAAGGCGGAACACAAAGGGCAAGCGGAACAGGAACCGAGCTTGTTAAGCTTGTTAACCTTCCAAGCTGTTATATAGTTGTGTGCAAGCCTCCTGTGTCTGTTTCAACGGCAGAAGCGTACGCTCTTTGCGACAAAATGAACTTTACTCATCCTCCTTTTACTCTGGAGCTTGTAAAGGCGCTTTATATGCGAGATATGTATTTGATTACTTCTTCATTATACAATGATTTTGAAGTTGCCCTTGATTTGGAGGAAGTAAAGGACGTAAAGCACATTATGTATAAATGCAAGGCAAGAGGAGCCTGTATGACAGGCTCAGGCTCTGCTGTTTTTGCAATATTTTCTTCAAAAAAGCGTGCAGAAAAATGCGTTGAAAAGCTGAAAGAAACATATTCCGACGTTTTTTTATGCAGTCCTGTAAAAAACGGATGCACAATAATTGATTAACAAGGCCTACACCTGTCCATAATCAAGTTGTAACTTGAAAGGACAGGTGTTTTTTATGAAAATGTTTATTAAAGCCTTGTGCTGCAGCTTGGTACTTACCGTTTTGTTCTCAATGCTGCCTTTTGAGGCAAGCTGTCAGGAAATTAAAGACGATGTGTTCAGACTTCACATACTGGCAAATTCAGATTCTGATGAGGATCAGAGCTTAAAGCTTAAGGTTCGTGATGAAATTTTAAGATTTACCGAAAGCCTTTATAAAAATTCAGGTTCAAAAGAAGAAGCTCTCAGGCTGACCAAAGACAATCTCCAGGCAATTGCCAACAGAGCAAAGCAGGTAATATGCGACAGCGGATATAATTACAGCGTTACGGCTGAAATATCACAGGAATATTTTGATACGAGAACCTATGAAAATGTAACGATGCCATCAGGAACATATCAGGCGCTGAGAATTATAATAGGTGAGGGCAAGGGCCATAACTGGTGGTGCGTTATGTATCCCTCTCTTTGCGTAGGTGCAAGCACCGATTATGAGGCTTTAGAAAAGAATATGAATGACAGCGAGATACAATTGCTAACCAAAGAAAAATGCACATATAAGTTTAAAATCGTTGAATATTTTGAAAAATTCAAATCATTTTTTGAATAATGTACTGTTTTTGGGACATTTGCTGTGATATTATATATGTATTGAATTCCTAAATTGCCAAAGTGAAGCTCGGATTTTTGGGGTAAAAAATGAGAAATACC
>CAMFFI010000193.1 GCA_945949625.1 uncultured bacterium
CCATTCTGTTACAACGGGAACTCAGACTCTTAAGGACGCAGTAAACGAAGCCTTAAGAGAATGGACTGCAAGAGTTGAGGACACCCACTATGTTCTCGGCTCTGTTATGGGACCTCATCCGTTCCCTACAATTGTAAGAGATTTTCAAAGCGTTATAGGAAAAGAAGTAAAACATCAGATGCTTGAAAAGGAAGGAAGACTTCCCGACGTGGTTATGGCTTGCGTAGGCGGCGGAAGCAACGCTATGGGACTTTTCTATGACTTTATAAACGAAAAGGACGTAAGGCTTATAGGCTGTGAGGCGGCAGGACTGGGAGTTGACAATCCTAAAAATGCGGCTACAATGGCAAACGGCAGTCTGGGAATTTTCCACGGAATGAAATCCTACTTCTGTCAGGACGAATACGGTCAGATTGCACCGGTTTATTCAATATCGGCTGGTCTTGACTACCCCGGAATAGGTCCGGAACATGCGTATCTCCACGATACAAAAAGAGCCGAATATGTGCCGGTTACTGATGAAGAGGCAGTACAGGCTTTTGAATATTTGTCAAGAACAGAGGGCATTATTCCTGCCATAGAAAGCGCTCACGCAGTAGCTCACGCAATCAAAATCGCTCCCACAATGGATAAGGATAAAATAATTGTTGTAAATCTGTCGGGCAGAGGCGATAAGGACGTTGCGGCAATAGCAAGATACAGAGGAGAGGATATTCATGACTAAAATAAAAGACACATTCAAAAACGGCAAGGCTTTTATTCCATTTATAACTGCCGGAGATCCAAACCTTGACGTAACAAAAGAGCTCATATTGGCTATGGATAAAAGCGGAGCCGATATTATAGAAATCGGAATACCCTTTTCGGACCCTGTTGCAGAGGGAATTGTAATTCAGCAGGCAGACGAAAGAGCCTTGTCGGCAGGCACAACCACCGACAAAATCTTTGAAATGGTAAGGGAAATAAGTGCAGAGTGCAGTGCGGCACTGGCATTTATGACATACATTAACCCTATATATGTTTACGGTGTTGATAAATTTATGAGCAATTGTCGGGACTGCGGCATATCCGCCGTAATAGTTCCCGATGTTCCCTTTGAAGAAAAAGAAGAGCTTAAGCCTGCCTGTGACAAGTACGGCATTGACATCATTTCCTTAATAGCTCCCACATCAAAGGACAGAATAAAGATGATTGCAAAAGAGGCGCAGGGATTTTTGTACTGTGTATCGTCAATGGGCGTAACGGGCGTTAGAAAGCAGATTACAACCAATATCGGCGAAATGATAAAAACCGTAAAGGAAGTAAGCAATATTCCATGTGCAGTAGGCTTTGGAATTTCCACTCCCGAGCAGGCTAAGGAAATGGTAAAATATGCAGACGGAGTAATCGTAGGCAGTGCGATTGTGAAAATTATAGCGCAGTACGGCGAAAATGCTGTGGAGCCTGTAAGCAACTATGTAAAATCAATGAAAGAGGCAATAAAATGAACAGCCTTGAAATATTGCAGAAAATTATAGATGAGAGCAAACGCATAGTTTTTTTTGGCGGAGCAGGAGTTTCCACAGAAAGCGGAATTCCTGATTTCAGAAGTGTGGACGGACTTTATAATCAAAAGTATGATTATCCGCCGGAGGAAATTTTAAGTCATCACTTTTTCGTCCAAAACACAAAGGAGTTTTACAGGTTTTACAAGGATAAAATGCTTTGCGAAAATTCACAGCCAAATGCGGCGCACTTAAAATGTGCAGAGCTTGAAAAAGCCGGCAGGCTTACTGCTGTTGTTACCCAGAATATAGACGGACTTCATCAGAAGGCGGGCAGTAAAAGAGTTTATGAGCTTCACGGCTCTGTTCATAGGAATTACTGTACCAAATGCCATAAATTCTTTAGTATGGATTATATTAAAAAATCCTCCGACGTACCTCTTTGTGATGAATGTCAAAGCATAATAAAGCCTGACGTTGTTCTCTATGAAGAAGGTCTTGACGATAACACCGTAAACGGAGCTTTGCAGGCTATTTCAACAGCGGATACAATGATAGTGGCCGGAACAAGTCTTACGGTTTATCCGGCCGCAGGAATGCTTAGGTATTTCAACGGAAAAAATCTTGTGCTGATTAACCGTGACGCAACAGGCTATGACAGCAAGGCTGACTATGTTTTCAGGGATAAAGTGGGCGAATTGCTGGGAAAAATTAAAATATAGAAAAATTTGAACACAGAATACCTTTATTGTATAAAATAGAGTTATTTTTGTTTTTGCCTTTTCAAAAATACGGATTTATGATATATTGTAGGAAAATACCGTATAAATAAGGATGGTTAATCTATGTCTTACGAAGTAATAGCTTTGGATATTGACGGAACTCTGACAAATGACGATAAAATCATTACCCCAAGAACTAAAAATGCTCTTATGCAGGCGCAAAAAATAGGCAAGAAGGTTGTGCTTGACACCGGCAGACATCCCCACGGTGTAATACCCTATGCAAAAGAGCTGGAGCTTGAAAGGTACGGCGGCTGTCTTTTGTGTTTCAACGGGGGAATTGTTGTTGAGGTAACTCAAAGGGGCTTTAAAACCGTATATTCAAAGGAATTGCCTAATGTGTATATTCCACAGGTGTGCGACATTTTAAAGGACTCAAACATTACGGTAAATACCTACACAAACGACACTATAATTGCCGATAAAAAGGAAAATGCCTATACAAATGTTGAACCCGATATAATTAAGCTTCCCTTTAAGCGTGTAGATGATTTTAAAAATTATGTGGATTTTCCCGTAAATAAATTACTTCTTGCAGGAGAGCCGGAAGAGCTTAACAAATACGAAAAAATACTGAAAAAGTATCTTGACGGACAGGTGGATGTATTCAAAAGTGCGCCGTTCTTTTTGGAGGTTGTGCCTCTGGGCGTTAGCAAGGGCGCAAGCTTAAGCACGTTGCTTAAATCTATGAACTTAACAAGTAAAAACCTTATTGCCTGCGGCGACAGCTACAATGATATAACTATGATTGGCTATGCAGGCTTAGGCGTTGCAATGGAAAATGCAGAAGAGGACGTTAAGCGAATTGCAAACTATATTGCTCCTTCAAATAATGACGACGGTGTGGGAGAAGTAGTTGAAAAATATATGCTTTCATAAAAGAAGTAAATAAAACACAAAAAACCGCAGGTGATTTTAAATTCATCACCTGCGGTTTTTTATTTATGAGAATATTTCACTAAATGAAAAAGTTTTGTAAATTTGGTAAAACTGTTGACTTTGCGT
>CAMFFI010000194.1 GCA_945949625.1 uncultured bacterium
GAACTCCATAATAACGTTTCCGTCATCGGTAGGGTTAATAAAGCTGTCGTGCTTTTCAGCAGTGATACCTGTCATTGGCTGGAACCAGTGAGTAAAGTGTGTGCAGCCTTTTTCAATTGCCCAATCTTTCATTGCGTTTGCAACAATGTTAGCAACATTGATGTCTAAAGGATCGCCGTTCTGGATAGTCTTCTGTAAAGCTTTGTATGTAGCCTTAGGAAGTCTTTCCTTCATAGTTTTGTCATTGAAAACCATGGAACCGAACATTTCAGGAACATTAACCATTTTAAAATCTCCCATCCGTTAAAAATTTTTAATTCAGACATAAAAAACGGCGCTGCAGGACTAAGCCTACAGCGCCTTTGCTGTGTCATCACTGCCAGTATATACTCTATTTTTTGATTTGTCAATAGTATTTTCAAAAATTTCTTAAAATTTGCAAGTTTTTATTAAATTCCTGCAATTTTAATTTAAAAATAGCCTGAAAATCAACAAAATGAAATAAAAAATTAAGAATTTTGCAATTTATATTAAAAAATAATGCTTTTTCTATTGACAGGGAACATAACAAGGTTATATAATACAAGCGGTGCCTATTTTTGCAACGAGGCAAAAATACTTATCCATATTATATAGGTTTGATAAGCAGATTAGGCATATCTGTTTTATCCATATTTATGCTGCGGATTTTTGCAGTATTACTTAATTATTACAGTGACTTATAAAGGAAAGGGTGATTATTAATGGAACAAACCGAGAACCGACAAAGCCGCAAAGGTCTTTATTCTCCCAAGTTTGAACATGATAACTGCGGTATCGGAGCTGTTGTAAATATTAAAGGTATTAAATCGCACGATACTGTAACCAATGCTTTAACAATTGTTGAAACACTTGAGCACAGGGCCGGTAAGGACGCAGAGGGAAAAACCGGCGACGGCGTAGGTATTCTTCTCCAGATTTCTCACAAATTCTTCAAAAAGGTAGCCGCAAGGGACATCGGCGTTAAATTAACATCGGAAAGAGATTACGCCGTTGGTATGTTCTTCTTCCCACAAAACGAGCTTGCAAGAAATCAGGCAAAGAAAATGTTTGAGATTATTGCCGAAAAAGAAGGCCTTGAAGTTTTGGGATGGAGAAATGTTCCGTCAAAGCCTGAAGTTTTAGGTCACAGAGCCGTTGAGTGTATGCCTGCAATTATGCAGTGCTTTATCAAAAGACCTCAGGGCGTTAAAAAAGGTCTTAGCTTTGACCGAAAGCTTTATGTAGCAAGACGTGTTTTGAACAGAGCAACGAGGATACATATGTTGTTTCTCTTTCCAGCAGAACGATTGTATATAAAGGTATGTTCCTTGTAGGTGATTTAAGAAACTTCTTCCTGGACTTACAGGATCCTGACTATGAATCTGCAATTGCTATGGTTCATTCAAGATTCTCCACCAATACAAATCCGAGCTGGCAGAGAGCTCATCCAAACAGAATGATTGTGCATAACGGCGAAATCAACACTATAAGAGGAAACGCCGACAAAATGCTTGCCCGTGAGGAAACAATGCGTTCCGAACATTTAAAGGGTGATTTGGATAAGGTTATTCCCGTTGTCAATACAGAGGGTTCAGACTCCGCAATGCTTGACAACACTCTGGAATTCCTTGTAATGAGCGGTATGGAGCTTCCTCTTGCAGTAATGATTACTATTCCCGAGCCTTGGGATAACAATAATACAATGTCACAGAAGAAAAAGGATTTCTATCAATATTACGCAACTATGATGGAGCCCTGGGACGGTCCTGCCTCAATTCTTTTCTCCGACGGTGATATTATGGGTGCAGTCCTTGACAGAAACGGTCTGCGTCCTTCGAGATACTACATTACAGATGACGGAAACCTTATTCTTTCATCAGAGGTAGGCGCTCTTCCGATTCCTCCGGAAAAAATCGTAACCAAAGAAAGACTTCGTCCCGGCAAAATGCTTCTGGTAGATACAGTTCAGGGCAAATTAATTGACGATGATGAGCTTAAAGAATACTATGCTTCAAAACAGCCTTACGGAGAATGGCTTGACAGCAACCTTGTAAACCTAAAGGATTTAAAAATCCCCAACGAAAAAATCAAGGAACATTCACACACCGAAAGACAAAGACTTCAAAAGGCTTTCGGTTACACATATGAAGATGTTATGACATCTATTCTTCCTATGGCTAAAAACGGCAGCGAGTCAATTGCCGCAATGGGAACCGACAGTCCTCTTGCAGTTCTTTCCAAAGAGCCGCAGCCGCTGTTCAATTACTTCAAGCAGCTTTTTGCTCAGGTAACAAATCCTCCTATTGACGCAATTCGTGAGGAAATTGTAACCTCAACCACCGTTTATATAGGTGAAGACGGAAACATTCTTGAAGAAAGTCCCGACAACTGTAAGGTTATGAAAATTCATAATCCTATTCTTACATCAACGGATATTCTTAAAATTAAAAATATGCACATTTCCGGATTTAAGGTTGCGGTAATTCCGATTCTTTATTATAAAAATACAAGACTTTCAAAGGCAATTAAAAGATTGTTCATTGAAGCCGATAAAGCTTTTAACGAAGGTGCAAATATTCTAATTCTTTCGGACAGAGGCGTTGACGAAAACCATCTGGCTATCCCCTCTTTGCTTGCTGTATCTGCACTTCATCAGCATCTTGTTACCACAAAGAGAAGAACATCGGTTGCTATTATACTTGAAAGCGGCGAGCCCAGAGAAGTTCACCATTTTGCAACCCTTCTGGGCTACGGTGCAAGTGCTATTAACCCATATCTTGCTCAGGAAACAATTCACGAATTAATAAGCGATGATTTGCTTGATAAGGACTACTATGCGGCTGTTGATGATTACAACAACGCAGTTCTTCACGGAATTGTTAAAATTGCGTCAAAAATGGGTATTTCTACAATTCAGTCTTACCAGGGCTCTCAGATTTTTGAGGCAATCGGTATCGGCAAGGAAGTTATTGACGAATACTTTACCGGCACAGTAAGCAGAATAGGCGGAATTACCCTTAAAGATATTGAAAATAATGTTGACAGACTGCACACCGCCGCCTTTGACCCGTTGGGCTTAGGCTGTTCAACAGAGCTTGAATCAAGAGGAAGTCATAAATTCAGAAGCGGCAAAGAGGAACATCTGTATAATCCTCAGACAATTTATATGCTTCAGCAGGCAACAAGAACAGGCGATTATGAGCTTTACAAGCAATAAGCACATATGAGTTCCGACGA
>CAMFFI010000195.1 GCA_945949625.1 uncultured bacterium
CTATTTTTTTCCGCAGGTTGTAAATCACATTTGCAACGCTTGACTGGCAGCTTTCGCTTTCCATGTTCCAAACGGCTTCAAATATCTGTGTCCTTGTGAGGACAATGCCGGGATTGGAAGCAAGGAATACAAGGGCATTATATTCAAGACGTGTTAGATTGACTTCCTCCCCGTCTTGAAATACCCGGCGTTGGCTCTGCCTTATTTCCAATCCCGGAAAAGATAACACGGAAACGGGTGTAAGCTGCATGGGTTCAAGTCGCATATAATTAGATATTGCCGATATGATTTTGTCAATCGCTGTTTCCTCTTGTTCGTTAAGTGTCAGTAGTAGTAATTTTCCCATGTTCATTACCCCTTTTATCCGTTGAATTTAAACTATATTTTTCTGTCGTGTTTTTTGACAGTAAGCAACAAATATATATCATAGAGAGCGTAATGTCAATTTAATGTCATTAAGAGAATAGGTGGTCTGTCTAATTATTATCATTTTGTTCATTTGCGCCTACGCTGCGTTTGGCATTTTGGCAATTCAATATATTGTAAATTTATCTATATCAGCGGGCTAACCTCATTTTCACAAAATAAGCTAAGTTTGTGAAGCGCTCTTGTGCAGGCAACATATAAGAGGTTTTTATCATCTTCATCATGGTAGTTTTGGCTATCTGCATCACAAATTAAGACAGTATCAAATTCTAATCCCTTTGACATATATACTGGTAAGATAAACACGCCTTGTAAATCTGATACGCTCCCATTTTTAATTAATTGAATATCAAGTTTGTGTTTAATTTTATTAAATAGATAGGTTGAATTTTTTTCGGTTTTACAAATTAAGCATATCGACTGAAACCCTTTCTCTTGGCATAATTTTATTTCCTTAACAATTTCATCAATGAAGATTTCGGAATTATCAGCAATATATACTTTTGGGCTATCGCCATTCCGATTAAAACTTTTTATCTGTGAACTTTTTTCAATGAACTTTAAACTAAAATTTAAAATTTCATTCGTACAACGGAAACTTTTATCCAACATAATAAGAGAAGATTTTTTCTTGTTCAATATTTTTTGAATTTGTTCGTAGAAAGAAATATCTTCTTTTTTGGCAAGAGTCTGTTTCATATCTCCTAAAATAGTAAATTTGGCATTAGAAAAAAGCAAATTAAATATTTCATATTGGAGAGGGTAGTAGTCCTGTGCTTCATCAATGACTACCTGCTTAATATTTTTATATTTATTTGTTCCGTATATTTTTAAATACAAATAAGCGATTGCTATTGCGTCATCATAATACAAGCTGTCTGCTTCCAAATTTTCCTTAGTATATTTCCAAATATTTTTTATGTTTTGTGACGGATTGCTATTTTGCAGCAGGCTATAAAAATAGGCTTCATTGCTAAATAATATTTTATATAATTCAACAATGTCAATTTTTATAAATTTCTGTATTTCCTGCTTGATTAGATTTTTTTCTTCTTTATGCCCCCGCCCTTTTCCTGTTCCAAATATTTGTTCTAAAATATAATCTTCTAATTGTTCTAATTTTATGCCTAATGGTGTTTCTGGTCTTCCTAATATCTTGTCTTTTAGAATTTGCCCGCTTACAACGCATTTTCCCTCATAATAAACATCTTCAAATTCTATCCACTGGCGGGGTATATCAATGAGAAATTGGTCTAAAATTTCCCTAAAAAAACTTGACGTTTTAAATTCTATACTATTTCTTGAAATTTCCTTGTATTTTGAATTGACAATCAAGTTTTCTAAAAAATCATTTCTTGACTGAATTTTCCTGCCATTTAATAACTCACTAAGTATATCTTCAAACACGGAAGAAATAACATTATCTTCTCCCAATTCGGGCAATACATTTGAAATATATTGCTCAAATATAGAATTTGGGGAAATAATCATAATGTTATTTGCGGACAGCTTTGTTTGTAAACCTTGATACATAAGATAAGCAGCCCGGTGGAGAGCAATAGAGGTTTTTCCACTTCCCGCTACACCCTGTACCATTAGCAGGTCATTTTCCATATCTCTAATAACCACGTCCTGTTCATGCTGAATTGTTTCAACAATAGCTTTCATTTTAGCAGTAGTGTTTTGTGACAGTAATTGCCTTAAAAATTCATCAACAATCTGAACATCTGAATCAAAAAAATATTCCAGTGTTCCGTTTTTTATTTCATATTGGCGTTTCAAATTGAGTTCGCCTGTTACTCGTCCACATGGAGCGTCATAAAACGCTTCGCCTGTCATAAAACGATAGAAAACACTGGCAATCGGCGATCTCCAATCATAAACATACATCTCTTGATAGCTGTTTTTTCGTAGAGAAGAACGTCCAATGTATATTTTTTCAAATTCGTCCTCATCATCAAATTTAAAATCAATTCGGGCAAAATAGGGCGATTTTATCATCTTTTCTAACAGAAGTATTTTATGTTCTTCTTCTTCATAATCTATAATTTTGTCTGTAACAGGATTGATATATTGGCTTAATTCAACAAGTGCCTCGAAACCGTCCGATGTATACAGTGATGTAATACCGTGTTCTGTATTTTCACGCACATCTTTTTTGGCTTCGATAATTTCTGATTTCTTTTTGTCTGCCGCTTCTTTTGCCTGCTTTAATTGTTCCTCGGCTAAAGAGATTGTTTGTGCTAATCTTTTTTCTTCAAACGCTTTTTCTGTCTGATTATTCCCCATAATGATTATGACCTCCTTGAAAAATGAAAGAAAATTTTACTGAAACATTGCTAGGCTAGTTTAGCATGTGTCAGCTTATATAAACAGTCTTGTATTTATAAAATTTGTATGGTATTATTACAGTGGGAAGAAGTATGTTAGATATTTGATTTCTGCAAGCATATCAATTCTAATACGGACGTGTAATTTAAGCAATAAACAAATTGGGACAAAGCAGTTATACCGCTATGTCCCAATTTGCTATTACTCCATATCTTCAGCAGACAGAAACACAAGCCCGACAAATTCTTCCTCAATCAGTTTCTTCAACTTTTCCACTGTGCTCTATGCAGGCTCCCGTATCTCCATTCCAACCTATAATCTCTTTCTGTAAAAGCAAATCTTGTTCTGTGAAAAAATGAGTTGGATTCCGTAGTAGTCGGCATTGTGCGTAATGTGTATAACTGACTGTATCATGGAATTGTGGGTAACTCTGTTTGCAGGACGTGGGAAAGCTGCACTTTAGCTTTTCCATGTGCTGTGAATAGAGTTATCCATGAT
>CAMFFI010000196.1 GCA_945949625.1 uncultured bacterium
AATGACTGTTGAAGCAGACGGATTTCTTTACAATATGGTACGCATAATGGTGGGTACGCTTTTAAGGATTCAGCAGGGAAAAATACAACCCGATGAAATTTCAAAAATAATAGGAAAAAAAGACAGAAAATTTGCAGGTCCCACAGCACCTGCTCAGGGACTTTATTTAAACAAGGTTAATTATTGAAAGGGGCATATAAATGTTTAAAAAAATTCGCGGTAAACATTCAGAAAAAAAGGCAAAAAAACTAAACCGCGATGTAATAAGCTATGAAGAAGTGCCGCTTGAAAACTATGAAGAAGAAACTACAAGAGTGTCTTCCGTTGACGCAAAGAAAATTGTAAAAATAGTAATTGTTCTGGTTGTACTGGGACTTATTGTTTTTGCGTTTGCAAACAGAAGCAGCCTTACTCCCGAAAACATTTCCAATTGGTTTAAGTACGACGTTTTAGGTCAGGGTGACGGCGAAGGCTATCCCACAAATATAGTGGGTACAAATGTAAACACAGAAAATATTATTTGTGTCGGAAATACCCTGTCCTATGCTTCGGATACTTCCTTTGTAACTCTCAGCTCAAACGCAAGTGAAATTGAAAATTATCAGCTAAGCTATGCAACGCCGGTAATAACTAACAGCGGAAACAAACTGCTTGTTTACGGATTGGGCGGAAAAGAATTTCATATAGGTACTACAAATGAAATAACATATACCGGAAAGACAGATTCAAATATTTTCACCGGTGACATTTCAAGCTCGGGAGTTTACGGTATTGTTACTGAAACAAGCGGTTATCTTTCAAAGCTTATGATATATAATAAGGAAAACAAGCAGATATTTGCTTATTCCTTTGCAGATTATTATGTTACTGCTATATCAATTAATCCCGACGGAACACAATGCGTTGCTTTTGGACTTTCTGCTAAAGAGGGAACTATGTCGGGAGCAATTTATGTGCTTGACTTTAACAGCAAGGAGCCATTGGAAATATATGAAATAAGTGAAAATACTGTTTTAAGGGCAGAGTATCTTTCATCAAATGAGGTTTGCCTGATTGGCAACAATGCGTCTTATGTGCTTAACGTTTCAAAGGGTGAGCTTAATGAAAACTCATATGATAAAATGATGCTGACTGCATATGAAGTAAGTGAAGATGCCGGTACGTTTGCAATTTCACTTTCCCGCAGCGGCGACGGACATTCTTGTACCGTTCAAAGCTTCAACACAGCAGGGGACAAGACTCTTGAAATTGAAACAGATTATAAAATCAATTCTTTAAGTCTTATGCAAGGAAACATATATGTTCTTGAAGGCAATACCATTCATTGTTTCGATTATAATAAAAATGAGATTTCAAAGGGTGACGCAGGAAGCGGAGCGAAAAATATTAAGATAAGCTCTGATGGTTCGGTATATGTTTTAGGAGTTAATGAAATAAGAAAAGCAAAATTTGAATGATTAGAAATTAAGGTGATGTTTTGATACTTGACATAATAATTATCGCTTTGTTTCTGCTGTTTGTTATTATCGGCTTGAAACGTGGTGCGGCGAAAACGCTTTTAAACCTTGTGGGAATTGTACTTGCAGTGTTTTTATCGGCAAGCTTTGGCTCATTATTGTCGGAATGGATTTATAAAGGCTTTTTTCAAAAGGGCATTATCCAAAGCATACATACGGCAATTGAACAGGGCGGGACGGACGCTTTCAATAATGCGGTAAATTCCCTGCCTGACTTTATTTACAGCCTGCTGTCGTGCTTCGGCGTTTCAAAGGATTATTTATATTCCTTAACCGAAAATGCATCTGCATCGTCCCAAAGCGTGATTTCACAGACAATTGAAGGTGTAATAAGTCCTATATTAACTTCAATTATCAGTTTCTTTGTGATTATTATTCTTTTTATACTGCTTATGGTGGTTTTTAAGCTTTTAATCAAAATGATTCTGGGGGTATTTGAGCTTCCTGTTTTGCATATGCTCAACAGAACCTTAGGCGGTATTTTAGGTGCTTTGGAAGGAGCGGCAATTGTATATTTGCTTGTTATTCTTACAAAGCTTATAATACCTTTTTCGGGCAACGAATTTTTCATTACTCAACAGTTAATTAATGAAAGCGTAATTTTTAAGGCCATATTTGATTTGAATATTTTTAACAGCATAACTCAGCTTTCAAACAGCGTTACATTAATTACACAAAACAGATAAGTTTAAGGAATGGAATGGGTTAAAATTATGAATAAGAAAAAAATGAAAACTAAAGATTTTTTTACAATACCGAATTTATTGACTTATTTAAGAATATTATTGATATATCCTTTTGTCAGGGCTTTTATTGAAGGGCAGTATATATGGGCAATGATATTCATTGGCGTATCAGCCTTATCCGACTGCTGTGACGGTTTTATCGCAAGAAGATTTAATCAGGTTACCGATTTGGGAAAATTATTGGACCCTATTGCCGACAAGCTGACTTTGCTTGCGGTAATGGTATGTATAACAATTTTTACGCCCATAGTACTTCCCGTAATGATAATTCTTGTCGTAAAGGATTTGGCTATGCTTATCGGAGGCACAAGAATGCTGAAAAAGGGACTTACCCCTCCTGCGGCTAAATGGTACGGAAAGCTGGGAACTATATTCTTTTATGTATCTGTTGTAACAATTGTGTTCTTAAAAGCTGTTTTCAAATATGAAAATCCTATTTTGTCTGTTGTTCTTCTTTCTTTAACGGCAGTTGTAATGATTTACGCATTGGTACAATATTACTTAATATACAGGTCTTTACTTAAAAAACAAAAAGAAGATTTGAAAAATAAATAATTATAGTATATAATGACTACTAAACAAATAAGATGGAATTTTGTTTGTTTGGAATTTTTAGTTTTTATAATGTAAATAATACAAATTTAATATACGAAAAGGAGATTAATATGCTTTGCAGTAGATGCGGAAAAAGACAAGCAGTTGTATTTGTTTCTTCTGACAGTTCAGCTGAAATGCCAACAAAGGGTTACTGCTTAACTTGCGCAAAAGAACTTGGCATTAAGCCGGTTGAAGATTTAATAAATAAAATGGGCATTACTGACGATGACTTAGACGCTGTGCAGGACCAGATGAACAGCATAATGTCAAATCTGGGCGACGGCGGAGATTTGTCTAAGCTTATGGAAAATATGGATATGGACAATCTGGCGGAGCAAATGGGAAATTTAAGTGAAAGCGGCGACGGCGACGATGATGTTGCTCCGGGAGGAGC
>CAMFFI010000197.1 GCA_945949625.1 uncultured bacterium
AGGTCAAGCACTCCTCCGAATATGAAAACAACGGAAAAAACAGCAAATGCAAACACAATTATAGCTACTCTGAAAAGCGGCTGCATTCCTTTATAGCTTACCAATGCTCCCAAAAGAAGATAAATAAAGACAATAACAATGGGCGTTGCATCCGAATTAATCTGATAATTCATAAATTTTGCAAAGCTTGTCACTACTGAACAGGTAAAAACAATAAAGCAAAACAGATAGAATATTTTAACAAATATTGAAAAAAACGACCTGTGCAAGCTAACAAGCTCAATTGTAGTTTTTCCTGTTTTACAAAAGGTTATATAAGACGGAACACAGGACAGGATTAATAAAACCACTCCGACAATGCCGAAAATCACATTAACAGTCAGTGAATTCTTTTCTCCGCCTGTTTTCATAAAACCAAAGGTGAAAAACATATTGCAAAGAAATAAGCAGATAAAAAACTGCAAAACAGATACTTTATTCTTGGATTTCATCTTCTGCCCCCTTAGTACCCTTCAGATTTTGAACCTTTTGTGTAAATTTTGAAAGGTTTTTCCAGTCCGAACGTATAAACACATCACGCATATTCTTCTTTGAAAACGGCGTTATAGGTGTCATATAAGGAACTCCAAAGCTTGTTTTTGAGCACATAATAACAAGATATACACAGCTTAAAAGAACTATTCCCCACAAGCCGAATATTGCCCCGACTACTATAAGCAGGAGTCTTGCTACCGTTATTGCCGGATAAAGCTCCGGAATAACATAGCTGCAAATTGCCGCAATTGCAACTACCATAAGTGTGGGAGAACCGATTATTCCTGCACTTACAGCAGCCTCGCCGATTACAAGAGCGCCTACAATACTCACTGCGTGACCTAATGGCCTTGGTATTCTAAGTCCTGCTTCACGCATTACTTCGTAAATAAACAATATAAGAAAAACCTCAAGTCCTACGGGCAAAGGGGTTTTTGAAACTGATGTAATAATGTTCTGTAACAGCATTGCAGGAAAATAATCCGGGTGAAATGCCGCAAAGGCTGTGTATAATCCCGGAAGGTAAACCGCTACAAGAAAGGAAATATACTTTAGTATTCTTGTAAAAGATGCGTAAAAGGGACGGTTTGAATAATCATCAACGCTTTGAAATTTCTCTACAAATAAATGGGGAACCGTTAAAACCGACGGTGTTCCGTCAATAATGATTGCTATTCTTCCCTCGGTGATTTTACCGCAGACTGTATCCGGGCGCTCTGTAACTCCTATTGCCGAAAAAAGAGAACGTCGGTTGTTCTCCTCAAGAAAAGGCACAAGATACCCTGCCCCCATAACTGTTGAAAGAGAGGTCTGTTTCAGTCTTTTTCTCAGCTCGTTAAGTATATCGTCGGAAACTGCGCTTTTTAAATAGCAAATGCACATTTGCGTCTTTGAAACATCACCTGCCTCCAGCGTTTCAAAAACAAGGTCGGGATTTTTTATTCTGCGTCTTATCATAGTCATATTGATTCTTAACGGCTCAACAAAGCCCTCTCTTGGACCGCGCTGAATAACCTCTGTTTCGGGAGAGCTTACGCTTCTGAAAGAAAATCCCTGAATGCCGATTGCAAGCATTTTACTGCTGCCGTCAACTGCAACAACTGCAAATCCCGACATTGAAAAGGTCATAACCTGATTAAAGGTATCAATTTCCACAAGCTCCGACGCTGAAAGCACCGAGCTTTTTATATATTCATAAAGGTTTTCTTTTTTATGCTTTTCGTAATCTGCGTTTATAAGAGGATTTATTATTGCTATGGCTATTCCCTCTTTATCGCACATTCCCTCAATGGTAATTACAGCCGCTTTAGTTTTTTCTTTGTCAGTAAGCTCAATATTTCTTACAGTAAAGTCAGCGGAATTATATGTTATTGATTTCAGCTCTGAAATGTTTTTTGATAATGATTTATACATCAGCATCACCTGAATTTTATCATTAGCCTATTTTTGCTAAATATTCTGAATTATATTTGCCGATAAGTACATAATATAAATGGTGATAATATGATAATATCTATTATTAGAACTTTAATTCTGTATGTATTTGTAATTTTTGCCGTAAGGGTTATGGGAAAAAGACAAATCAGCGATTTACAGCCTACCGAGCTTGTAATCACTCTTATAATATCCGACATTGCCGCTATTCCGATGGAAAACTCCAGTCAGCCTTTGTTATCAGGTGTTGTACCTGTGCTTATTCTTGTTGCCTGTGAAATTTTTGCAAGCCTCATAATGATGAAAAACAGCAAATTCCGAAAAATAATCTGCGGAAGTCCCGTTATGGTCATTGAGGACGGAAAAATTTTGCAGGACGCAATGCGAAAGTTGAGAATGACAACCGAGGATTTATGTATTCAGCTAAGACAGGAGAATGTTTTTTCACTTGAAGACGTTGAGTACTGCATTGTGGAAACAAACGGAAAAATTAGCGTTCTGCAAAAGCCCGAAAAAAGAACTCCAAACGCACAGGAGCTTGGAGTTACTATTGAGGATACGGGAATTGACGCAGTAGTTATAAGCGACGGGGTTTATCTTGACAACTCAATGAAGCTGTGCGGTTTTACAAGAAAAAAAATCGACAATATTCTCACAGAGAATAATGTAAGACTTGATGAGGTATTTATTATGACGGGAAACAAAACAGGTCAGTATAACATTATAAGGATGGACAAATAATGAAAAGAATTATATTGGCGATAGCATTTTCATTAATTGCAGTTTTTCTCGGAATTTTTGAGCTTGTTTATATTGAAAGCACAGCAGACGAATTAATTAAGAATATTGATGAAATGAACGACTGTACTGAAAATAAAAAACAGGAAAAAGCTGTTGAAATACTGGACGATTCAATTGACAAATGGAAATGCAGTACCATAGAAATTGATATTTTTCTGCATCACGACAATATAGAAGAAATTGCGGAAAATTTTCAGGAAATGAAAATTCTGATTAACAGTGAGGAAAAAGATGATTTTTATGCTTTAGCCGCAAAAACAAAACGACAGCTCTTATGCATAAAAGAAAAAGAACTGCCGTTTATTGAAAATATTCTTTAATTTATTTTTCGGAAACCTTTCCGCCAAAAGCCTTTGACTTAATAAACGATATTAACCAGAAAGCCAGAAACGCTCCGCAGTTTACTACAACTACGCTTGCCCCCGTGGGAGTATCGTACTTATAGGAAATTATCATTCCTGCAAAAAAGCAGAGCACGGAAAG
>CAMFFI010000198.1 GCA_945949625.1 uncultured bacterium
CTACGCAATTACGGAACATTTGTAAGTGATGATACAATCGCAGAGCTGACATCAATTAACAGAAATCTTATGCTTTCTGTTGATTTTCTTCCTACACCTACGGACGAGGCTACCAAAGAGGTTGACAAGGTGCTGCTCGGTATTCAAACTGAAAAGGCAAATTACAACAGAAAACAGGTGCAAAATCAAAATTACGGTTCTACAAACTATGACCTTGAACAGCGAGAGGCTGAAATTCTTGAAGTCAAAAACGATATGCGAAACCGTGACCAAAGACTTTACAGTACCTTAATCACTATGGTAATTACTGCCGACACAAAGCAGGAGCTTGACAATGTTACCGATACCGTATTTTCAATGGTATCAAACGGCAGTACGGCACAGTTTGCTATACTCCGTTATCAGCAGCTTGACGGACTTAATACTGTTTTGCCGTTTGGTGTAAGACGCATTAACTGTTTTAGAACTTTGACTACCGAATCACTTGCGGCATTTATGCCGTTTAACGCTCAGGAAGTAAGACACGCTCACGGAACATATTACGGGCAGAATACAATAAGCGGTAATATGATTTTCGTTAATCGTAACCAACTGCTCAATGGTAACTGTATCGTTCTCGGTGTTTCCGGTGGCGGTAAATCATTCTTCGTTAAGGAGGACGCAACCTCGATTATACTTGCTAATCCTAATGCAGATGTGCTAATAATCGATCCTGAACGAGAGTACAACTTGCTTGTTAATGCTCTCGGTGGCGAGGTTGTCAATATTTCTTCAAATTCCGAAAATCATATCAACGCAATGGATATGAACAAAAACTATGAGGACGATAAAAACCCCATTGCCACAAAATCAGAATTTATTATGTCACTTTGTGAGCAGCTTATCGGCGGCACAGTCGGGCCAAAAGATAAGTCTATCATTGACCGCTGTTGCCGCAATGTTTATGCAAATTACATTAAGAGTGGGTATAGGATTACACCACCGACATTAAAGGATTTTAGAGAGGAATTATTAAATCAACCTGAAACAGAGGCACATGAGCTTGCTCTTGCTCTTGAGCTTTTCACAGACGGCTCACTTAATACATTTGCTCAACCAACCAATGTTGATATTAACAACCGCCTTATCTGTTATGATATTCTTGACCTCGGAGAGCAGCTACTTCCTGTCGGTATGCTTGTGGTGCTTGATAATATTCTCAACCGAATTACATCTAACAGAGCAAAAGGCAGAATAACATACATTTTCATTGATGAAATTTATCTGCTTTTTGCACAGAAATATACGGCTGATTTCCTTTACAGAGTATGGAAACGAGTTAGAAAGTACGGAGCCTTCGCAACAGGTATTACACAGAATGTTGGCGATATGCTCCAAAGCAACACGGCAAGAACAATGCTCGCAAACTCAGAATTTACCGTTATGCTTAATCAAAACGGAAGTGATAGGCTTGACCTTTCTAAGCTTCTTAACATTTCGGATAATCAAACAGAATTCTTTACCAATGTTCAGGCAGGACATGGCTTAATGAAAATCGGCGGACATTTTGTGCCGTATGCTAACGAGTTCCCTAAAAATACAGAGCTTTACAAATTAATGACCACTAAACCGGGTGAGGCTTAACAGCCTCACTCGGTTTTCTCAGGAGGTAAAAGAAATGAAAAAGAAATTATGCGTTTTTGCCCTTATCGTGCTGACTGCAATTTTTGCGGTCAGCACATATTTTTTACTCACTCAAAATGTTGAGGATAAAAAACAGATGAACGATGTTGAAGAAATACAGGATATTGTTGACGATAACTCAAACGAAATATACTCACTTGGTATATACTCGGATTTATATGAGCAAAACAGCGATTTTATGGCTTGGATAAAGATAGAGGGGACAAATATCAACTATCCTGTAATGCGTTCAAAAGACAATCCTAACTATTATCTAAATCACAATTTCAACAAGGAATACTCTCGTTTCGGTGTTCCGTATATGCAGGAGGATTGCGATATGCAATCTGACAATATTGTAATCTACGGACACAATATGCAAAACAAATCAATGTTTAATGAGCTGATTAATTACAAGAGTAAACATTTCTATGAAAAGCATAAAATCATTATTATAGATACAGTTTTAGAGCATAGAGAGTATGAGGTTATTGCCGTTTTCAAAACTGTGGCCAACGAAAGCAACAGTTTTGAATATTATAACTTCGTAAATGCAAGCACAGAAGATGATTACAGAGCCTACATTGAAAAGTGCAAAGCTCTATCTCTTTATGACACAGGCATTGATGCAAAATACGGAGATAAGCTCATTACCTTATCAACTTGCGAATATTCACAGGACAACGGAAGATTTGTTGTTGTGGCAAAGCTCGTTGATTGATGAGGTGGTTTTATGTCAAACGTAAAGATTAAGCAAACGGCTGAAACCGTTATTAAAACCTCGGAAAACATAGGCATTGTCAATGAAAAAATAAAAGATGTCGGTGTTCGTACAAAAGAAAAAATCAATAATGCCACCGAGCAAACTAATTCAAACTCTCCTGAACAGTACGCAGTTGAAAAGGTGCAGGAAAAAGCAAAAGACGGCGCAGATTACGCCGTCTATGAATTTAACCGCAAGGGCAGAAAAAGTGTTGAGGAAACAAAGAAAAATATTGAAACCGCAAAAATGACACTTGAAGATGTTAAGGCTCGCAGGAAAGCACAGCAGGCAGAAAGCACAGTTAAGGAAACGCAAAATACTATAAATGCAGATGTTACCTTCAGCTCGCAAGCAGAAACACCGAAACCTCCTGTAAAAAATCCGCCAAAGCAGGCTAATAACACCATTAAAACAGGAAACGCACAAACCGTTAAGGCAACACAAAAAGTATCAAAAAAAGCAACAGAAAAAGCCTCCGCAAAAGCGGTTAAGAAATCAGCTCAAACAAATGCTATTGCAGTGACTAAAACGGCTGAAAAATCACGCAAGGCAGCAGAACGGTTAAAGCAAACTGCAAAGGAAACAAAAATATTTGTTCAACTTCTTATTAAGTTCTTGAATAAAGCACTTAAAGCGGCATATACGGCGGCTAAAAGCCTTGTATCTGCCGTTATTGCAGGAGGTTGGGTATCTGTTGCGGTAATTATTCTTTTGTGTCTTTTTGCGGCTCTTGCAAGCTCATTTTACGGCATATTCTTTTCAACCGAAACATCGGAAACGGGAATGAATATCTCAAGCGTAATTCAGGAAATCAA
>CAMFFI010000199.1 GCA_945949625.1 uncultured bacterium
TTACCTGTTCCTTCTGAGCGGCTTTCATTTTTCCGTGCAGTACTCCTACGGGAATATCCGAAAATTCCTTGAGCATAAGCTCAGCCGCATATTCTTCAGCAGATGCAAGGTCTGTTTCTCCTTCGGTTACAAGCGGACAAACTATGTATGCCTGATTGCCCTTTTTTATCTGTTCCTTAATAAAATTGCAGGCTCTGCGGCGGATACTGCTGTTTATAAGGAAAGTATCCACCTTTTGCCTGCCCGGCGGAAGCTCATCGATTATTGATATGTCAAGGTCGCCGTAAATTATTAGTCCCAGGGTTCTGGGAATGGGAGTTGCACTCATTACAAGCAGGTGGGGATTGTTCCCCTTTGACAACAGCTTTGCCCGCTGTGCTACACCAAAGCGATGCTGTTCATCTGTTACTGCCACGCCCAGATTTTTAAATTCTGTTTTGTCTGTAATCAAAGCATGGGTGCCAATAATAAGATTTGTTTCTCCCGAGGCTATTCTTTCTCTGATTTTTTTCTTTTGGGACGGAGTCTGGGAGCCTGTAAGAATATCTATATTGATTTCCTCGTTCTTAAATAGCTCTTTAAGGCTTTCAAAATGCTGTTCGGCAAGAATTTCGGTAGGCGCCATAAATGCCGCCTGCCAGCCGTTTTTTACTGCATTATAGCACACAGCCGCCGCAACCGCTGTTTTGCCCGAGCCTACGTCGCCCTGTATAAGTCTGTTCATTGAATAGGAATTTTCCGTCATATCGGATATACAGGCTTTAATTGCCTTTTTCTGTGCGTTTGTAAGCTCATAGGGCAAAAGGGAATAAAAACGGTCTTTGTAATCCTTTTGCATTTTCACCGAAGTTTCATTTTTTGACCTGCTTTTAAGCTTGCTCATACCAAGCATTAAAATTAAAAGCTCCTGACAAACAAGCCTTTTTCTCGCTGTTTCAAGGTCTTTTTCATTTTTGGGAAAATGTATATTTTCAAGCGCAAATTTATAGTCGCAGAGAGAAAACTCCTTCCTTAAGCTTTCGGGCAAGGGGTCTCCGATAGTATCGGGAAGCATGGAAAAAGCCTCTTTGACTGCATTTTCTATTATCCTGTTCTGCAAGCCCTGAGTTTGCTTATAAATCGGCCGCATACCGTTGCTGTCTGAAATTTTTGAAAAAATCGGAGCAATCATCTGTAAGCCGAAATCTCTGTTTATTTTTCCGTAAAACAAATATGTTTGTCCGTAGGCAAGCATAGTGTCAATGTATTTGTTATTAAAATATACTATTTCCAAGGCAGAAGTATCGTCGCAAACGGTGAATTTCGTAATAATTCTGCCGCCCTTTGTTCGTACTGTTGAGGGCGAAGTAAGCACGGTTGCTTTAATACATACAGTCCGGTTGTTTTCGGCATTTTCTATGGGGGTGATAACCGACCAGTTTTCGTATCTTCTGGGATAAAATTCAAGCAAATCTCCCACTGAATAAACACCTAAACGGTTAAAAAGCTCCGCTCTTTTTTTGCCTATTCCTTTTAAGTTTTCAATTGACACACCGTACAAAGAACTCATAGCAACCTCATTTTTCTTCTGAAAGCAACTTTTTGTCACTGATTTATGGTAATAGTTTTTTTAACCTTAATTTTCTGAAAGCTACATAAGAAAATTCCGTAAATAAGAGAAAGTGGACACAGAAGCCTGCGTCCACTCAGCTTTATTAAAAATTACTCAATGCTCATAATAAAGTAATATACAGGCTGACCGCCGTTTACCATTGTAATGTCGGCGTGAGAACCGTATTTATCGGAAAGAGCCTGATAAACCTCGTTAGCCTCATCCTCGGTGGTATCTGCACCGTAAATAAGAGTTATAAATGACGTATCCTTTTTAACAAGGTTTTTGGCAAGCTTTATTGCGGCTTTTATCTTGCTTTTTTCACAGATTGTAAGCTTTCCGTTTTCAAGAGCGATAATCTCGCCCTGTTTTATTTTCTTGCCTGCAAACTCGCTGTCCCTTGCGGCAAATGTAACCTGTCCTGTCTGAACTTCCTTAGCCGCTGCAAGCATCAGCTGTTTGTTGCCCTCGGCGGTAAGCTCCGGGTCAAAGGAAATCATAGCGCTCATACCCTGAGGAATTGTCTTTGTAGGAACAATTATTACGTTTCTGTCCTTAACCATTGGAACTGTCTGTTCAGCCGCCATAATAATGTTCTTGTTGTTCGGAAGCACGATTACATTTTTTGCCGGAGTAGCCATAACAGCTTCGTAAATATCATCTGTGCTCGGATTCATACTCTGACCGCCTGATACAACGTGAGTACAGCCTAAGTCCATAAACAGCTCTTTAACTCCCTCACCGGCAGCAACAGCAACAAAGCCTATTTCTTCCTCGGGAGGCTGAACCTCAAAGGTTTCCTTTTCTTCTTTTACAGCCGCCTGAGCCTTTTGGTTTTCCTGCTGAGCTTTTTTGTGCTGTTCCTTCATATTTTCAACCTTTACGGTCAAAAGCTGTCCGAACTTTAAGCCTTCCTTTAATGCGTCTCCGGGCTGTTCCGTATGAACGTGAACCTTGATAATCTCATCATCGCTGACAACAACAACGCAATCGCCGATTGTTTCAAGGAAAAGTCTTAGATTGTTAGGGTCGTCGGGATTTTCTTCATCTCTGCCCACAATAAATTCAGTGCAGTAAGTAAATGTTATATCATCGTCAAACTGTGCCGCTGCGCTTGCAAAGAAATCTTCGCTTTCTTCAAATTTTTCGTCAAGATACTCAATAACAACTCCGTCTTTAATTACAGACAGCATACCGTCAAAAATAACGCAAAGACCTTTTCCGCCTGCGTCAACGACACCAGCCTTTTTAAGAACAGGCAAAAGCTGAGGAGTTTGCTCCAAAGCGTCATATGCCGCGTCTCTCATTGCCTGAAAAACATTTGTTGCGGAGCAGTCGGTTTTTGCCGCAGCGTCGCCTGCTTCATAAGCCATTCTTGCCACTGTAAGAATGGTACCCTCGGTAGGCTTCATAACAGCTTTGTATGCGGCGTCAACACCTAAACCGAGCGCATAAGCCAAATCGTTGCCGTCTGCCTCTTCTTTATCGGCAAGTCCCTGAGAAAAGCCTCTGAATAAAAGCGATAAAATTACGCCGGAATTACCTCTGGCGCCTCTTAGCATTGACGACGCAACGCAGGAGGCAACCTCACCCACCGTTGGGTTTTCTCCCAGACTTTCAAGAGCCGCAACAGCAGACGCAGTTGT
>CAMFFI010000200.1 GCA_945949625.1 uncultured bacterium
GTAGTACTGCGTACAAGCCTCGGTTGTGATTGTGAATCCCTGGGGAACAGGAAGGCCGAGACCGGTCATTTCAGCCAGGTTGGCACCTTTACCGCCGAGAAGATTACGCATGTCCTTGTTACCTTCTTTAAAAAGGTACACATACTTATGACTCATAGTTTGAATCCTCCTATAATTAATGTGTGAACTGTGTCTGTGACACAGTTCTTTTGTCAGACTTACTTAGCCTAAGGCTTATTATATCAAATAAATATGAGAAATGCCACAATTTTTTAGAAATTTTTTGATATTTTTTCTTATAAAAAGTAAACCCAATTTAATATATATATTGTATAAATCGTTAAATTTGTAAAATCTTTTTAAAAAGTTTGTTCTTTTAACTTGAAAAAATAAATATTTGTGCGATAATAGTAATATCTATTATTGTGCAAACGAAAGGTGTATTTTTATTATGAACACTTGTGCGGTAATTCTTGCAGGCGGAGAAGGCAAACGAATGAAGTCTTCAAAGCCAAAAACTCTTTCCCCCGTTTTGGGCAAGCCTATGCTTCAATGGGTTATAGGCGCATTAAAGGACGCAGGCGTTGACAACATATGTCTTGTAAAAGGCTACAAAAAGGAATTCATTGATGAATTTGCACAAAACCTGCCTTTTAAGGTTTCAACCGTATTTCAGGCCGAGCGTTTAGGTACCGGACACGCTGTTATGCAGGCTAAGGATTTTTTAAAGGAAAACAAGGGCAGCGTTGTTATTTTAAACGGTGACGCTCCTTTTATGGACTGCGATACCATTAAGGAGTCTTATGAATATCACAAAAGCCACGGCTGCAGCGCAACGGTTATTTCAGCAAAGGTTGCAGACCCTACCGGCTACGGCAGAATCGTGCGTGACGGTGATTCAAACGTCAAAGCAATCATTGAGCAAAAGGACGCAGATGAGGAAACCTTGAAAATTAACGAAGTAAACTCCGGCGGCTTTTGGTTTGAAACCGAGCTTTTGCTTTCGGTGCTTGACAAAATCAAATCAAACAACAAAGCAGGAGAATATTATCTGCCCGACGCATTAAAACTGTTGCTGGAACAGGGAAACAAGGTCGGAGCTTACGTTGCAAAAAGCAGCGACACGGTTCTGGGTGCAAATGACCCGAGCCAGCTTGAAGAGCTTAACAGTATAGCAACGCAAAAAGGCTATAAATGTTCACTGGAGCTATAAAAACATTTATCCGCAATAATTCTGTTGTTAAATTTTAGAATTTACATAGATACCAAGAAAAAGGAGAACTAAAAATGAATTTTCACGGAAAAGACATTAAAATTTTTTCAGGCACATCAAACGTGAATGTTGCTCAGGGAATCGCAGGCTGTCTGGGACTTCCTCTGGGAAAAAGCGACTGCGCTAAATTCAGCGACGGTGAAATCGCTGTTTCCATTCACGAGTCTGTAAGAGGAAGCGACTGCTTTATCGTTCAGTCAACCTGCACTCCCGTAAACGATAATTTAATGGAAATGCTGATTATGATTGACGCTATGAAACGTGCCTCCGCTGCAAGAATCACTGCCGTTATGCCTTATTTCGGCTATGCAAGACAGGACAGAAAAGCAAAACCGAGAGATCCGATTTCGGCTAAGCTTTGCGCTGATCTTATCACAACTGCCGGTGCTGACCGTGTTCTTACTATGGATTTACACGCTAATCAGATTCAGGGCTTTTTCAACATTCCTGTTGACCATCTTCACGGTGCAGGAATCCTTGCAAACCATATGAAAGAAAAGGTTGCAAAAAATCCCGATGAATACGTTGTTGTTTCTCCGGACTTGGGTTCTGTAACAAGAGCAAGAAACTTTGCTTCAAAAATCGGCACATCTCTTGCTATTATCGACAAGAGAAGACCGAGAGCAAATGTTTCTGAGGTTATGAATATTATCGGTGACGTTAAGGGCAAAAAGGTTATTTTGCTTGACGATATGATTGACACAGCCGGTACTCTTTGCAACGGTGCAGAGGCTATAATGGAAAAAGGCGGCGCTGTTGAGGTATGCGCTTGTGCAACACACGGCGTACTTTCAGGTCCTGCCATTGAAAGAATCAAAAACAGCGTTCTCAAGGAAGTTATTCTTCTTGATACCGTTCCGCTTCCTGAAGAAAAAATGCTTGATAAATTCACTGTTTTGCCGATAGCTCCGACTTTTGCAGAGGCTATCGCAAGAATTTACAACGACAAGCCTTTCTCACCTGCATTCGGCTGATGCTCACAGTATAAAAGGTTATAAATTTAATATAATTAAACAAGGCGGAGTGTAAAAGCTCCGCCCTATTCGTTGTGGGAGCATATTCATACTGAAGCCTAACTAAAGCTTTAACATCTGTTGCGCAAAATTCCGCATAAATGCGTTGTCGTTTTTACAAGGCGACAGATTTGCGTCGTCCTCAGACTTGTTTTGCAAAGCTTTTCACTAACATTTGTTTAAAGCTTTTAATCAGAAATCAGTATCAAATGCAAATATTTATCCAAAATCGGAGTGATAATAAATGTTCGGAAAAAATAAATTCAGCGGTTCTGTGGATTTTCTTGCAGTCGGTCTTGGAAATCCCGATAAAAAGTATGAACGCACAAGACATAACACAGGCTTTATTGCCCTCGATTATATTGCCGAAAAAAGAAACTTTAAAATTAACCGCATTAAGTTTAAATCAACTGTCGGCGAATGCAGTATTAACGGGCATAAGGTTCTTTTTATGAAGCCTTCAACATATATGAATAACAGCGGTCAGGCTGTTGTGGAGGCTATGAATTTTTACAAATTAAAGCCTGAACAGGTTATTGTTATTTTTGACGATATTTCACTTGACGTAGGAAAAATGCGTATTCGTTCCAAAGGAAGCGACGGCGGTCAAAAAGGAATGAGAAGCATTATTTATCTTAGCGGAAGCGATATGTTCCCCAGAATTAAAATCGGCATAGGTGCAAAACCTAATCCCCAATGGGAGCTGGCAGACTGGGTTCTTTCAAAGTTTACAGATAAAGAGCTTAGGGACATTGAAAAAATGGCAGATAATGCAGACAAGGCTCTTGAGCTTATTATTAACGGAAATATTTCAAAGGCTATGAATCTTTACAACTGATTTTATCTACAAACACACATTTTTGTACTAAGGAGTAACAATGCAATTTCTTACAGACGCACTTAAAAACACAAAGGGCTTTAAATCAGTTCAAAAATCCTTAAAG
>CAMFFI010000201.1 GCA_945949625.1 uncultured bacterium
GAGCACTTGACTTTTAATCAAGGTGTCCGGAGTTCGAATCTCCGATGGGTCACCATAAAAGCAGAGACGTATGTTCTCTGCTTTTTGTTTTTTCAGAAAAGCAAATGCCTGCATATACTTTGATTTAGTTGAAATAATAATCTTATATTTCATAAAAATTAAGGTGATACACAATGTCCTCTGTTTGGTCTGATAAGTCAAAGCCCGTTAAATTCAGAAAACTGAAAAATGATATAGACACTGATATTCTGATTATCGGCGGAGGAATTGCGGGAATACTTTGCGCATACTTTTTACAGCAGAAAAACGCAGATTATGTGCTTGTTGAGGCAGACAGAATATGTAAGGGCATTACAGCAAATACTACGGCGAAAATCACATATCAGCACGGATTGATTTTTGATGATATGATTAACCGTTTCGGAAAAGACTTTGCAGGAGAATACATCAAAGCCAACAAAAATGCACTTGAGCAATACAAAAGCCTTGCAGACAAAATTGACTGTGACTTTGAAGTTAAGGATAATTATATTTATTCTGTTTTCAACAAGGAGAAAATATACAACGAGGTAAAAGCACTTAATTCCATAGGAGAAAATGCAAGGCTTTGCAAAACCTCAGAGCTTCCTTTTTCTGCCGACGCAGTAAAAATAGAAAATCAGGCTCAGTTTAATCCTCTCAAGCTTTTGTACGGCATTTCAAAGGATTTGAACATTTACGAATATACTAAGGTACGCGAGCTTATTGGCACAAAGGTGATTACGGACAAAGCTGTAATTAATGCAAGGAAGATTATTGTTGCAACTCATTTCCCTTTTGTCAATAAGCATGGGTTTTATTTTTTCAAGATGTATCAGCATCGTTCATATGTTATTGCTTTAAAAAACAGCGAAAATCTTCAGGGAATGTATGTTGATGAAAATAAAAGGGGATTGTCCTTCAGAACGTATAAGGATTTACTCCTTATTGGCGGTGAAGGAAATAAAACAGGTCAGAGATGTGCAGGCTGGAGCGAACTTATTTCAATTGCCGAAAAGTATTACCCAAACAGTGAAATTAAGTATAAGTGGGCAACGCAGGATTGTATGACTCTGGACGACATACCTTATATAGGACAGTATTCGGAAAACACTCCAAATATGTTTGTAATAACAGGCTTTAACAAATGGGGAATGACATCGGCTATGGCCGGTGCAGAGCTTTTAAGCGATTTGGTATTGGAACGTGAAAATGAATTTGAAAATATTTTTTCTCCTTCACGCTCTATAATCAGAAAGCAGTTGTTTGTAAACGGCTTTAATGCTGTAAAAAACATTGTCATACCCGGCGGTAAAAGATGTCCTCATATGGGATGTAAGCTTAAATGGAACAAAGGGGAAAAAACGTGGGATTGTCCCTGTCACGGTTCAAGGTTCAGCAAATACGGAACTTTGCTTGATAATCCGTCAACAGGAGATTTAAAGTAGTTTTATCAATTAAAAACAAAAGGCTGTAAACGCTTAATTTTACGTTTACAGCCTTTAAATTATGATATAAGAGATGATTAAAGCTGGAGTGAAGCAGGTGAATAAACTCTTGCGCCAAGCTCGCTGTTCAGCATATAAAGACCTTTAGGGTCAGAACCGAAAAGCTCCATTTTTGTAATTAAATCAGAGGCATTCTTTTCTTCTTCGCCCTGTTCTTTTACAAACCAGTCAAGCAGCTGCATTGTTCTGAAATCCTTAACCTGAAAAGCAGCGGCATAAATGTTGTTGATTAAAGAGGTTACATATTGCTCGTGTTTAAAGCCTGCCTTTAAAGGCGCCATATTATCGGTAAGCTCACAGTCAGGCTTTGCAATAGCTTCAAGAGTTATCTTTTCTCCGTTATTCTGAAGGTATTGATAAAAGAGCATTGCGTGGTCTCTTTCCTCCTGAGCCTGAATCTTGTACCAATTTTCAAAGCCGTCCAATCCAACAGAACCGTAGTAATTGGCAAAATCAAGATATAAATAAGCTGAATAAAGCTCTTTATTGATTTGTTCGTTAATTAATTCTGCAACTTTTTTATCCATTATGAATACACTCCTTCTATATACTTCCCTTATTCGGGAAAATTCAACATTATTATTCTATCACACTGTCACTAAAAGTCAATAATCTAAATTTCCGGTTAACAGCGGACATCTTTGTAAATTATAGTTTGTCCGAGTGCCGTTGAATAAATATATGGGTATGGACAGTCGCAAGGACTGTCCATAAAAATACGGTTGCATTTTGTTTTAGTCAAACATTAATTTTCCTTATTCTGATGTGCCTCTTTAAGCTCTACTCTTCTGATTTTTCCGCTTATGGTTTTAGGCATTTCATTGTTGAATTCAAGGTATTGAATCCACTTGTAGGAGGCAACTTTTTTGTTGCAAAATTCCTTGATTTCATTTGCAAGCTTTTTGGTGGGTTCATATCCCTGTGCAAGAGAAACGGTTGCTTTAATTGCTTGTCCTCTGTATTCATCGGGTACGCCGGTAACGGCACATTCAAGAACGGCAGGGTGCTCCATAAGTACGTTTTCAATTTCAAAAGGACCTACACGGAAACCTCTTGTTTTAATTAAGTCGTCAACTCTGCCCACATACCAGAAGTAACCGTCCTCGTCACGATATGCGGTATCGCCTGTGTGATAAATGCCGCCGCGCCATACTTTTTTATAAAGCTCTTCATTGCCGCAGTAGCCCATAAAGATACCGTACTTCATTCCGTCCTCAGGAGGAATTACAACAATTTCTCCGATTTCACCGTCAGGCAAAGGATTATTGTCAGAGTCAACAATCTGAACGTTATAAAGCGGGGTGGGTTTGCCCATTGAGCCCGGCTTTGAGTTAGTGTTGTTAAGGTTTGCAAGCATAAGAACGCTTTCGGTCTGACCGAAGCCTTCCATAAGAGTAAGTCCGGTTTGTGCAAAAACCGTGTTGAAAACACTGCTGTTAAGGGATTCGCCGGCTGTTGAAATATGGCTTAAGCAGGAAAGGTCATACTTATTCATACCTTTTTTTATGAAATAACGGTAAACAGTAGGAGGAGCACAGAATGTTGTAACCTTGTACTTTTCCATAATTCTGAGGAGCTGTCCCGGTGAGAAGTTGTCAAAGTCATAAACCATTACGGCACTTCCGCAAAGCCATTGACCGTAGATTTTTCCCCAGGAGGCTTTTCCCCAGCCTGTTTCGGCTACGGTAAGGTGCAG
>CAMFFI010000202.1 GCA_945949625.1 uncultured bacterium
GTTGCATTTACAAGAGACCCTGCAACAGGTGAAAAACACCTTATGGGTGAGTTCCTTATGAACGCACAGGGCGAAGACGTAGTTGCCGGTGTTCGTACACCTTCTCCAATTGCTAAGCTCCAGGAAGTTATGCCTGAAGTATATAATCAGTTTGTAGATATCTGCAATACTCTTGAAAGCCATTACAGAGATATGCAGGATATGGAGTTTACAATTGAGGACAAGCACCTCTATATGCTCCAGACAAGAAACGGTAAGAGAACTGCTCAGGCTGCTTTGAAAATTGCCTGCGACCTTGTTGACGAAGGTATGATCAGCGAAAAAGAAGCTGTTGCAATGATCGACCCGAGAAACCTTGACACACTTCTCCACCCACAGTTTGACGCTGCTGCTCTTAAGGCTGCATCTCCAATCGGTAAGGCTCTTCCTGCATCTCCGGGTGCTGCATGCGGTAAAATCGTATTTACTGCTGAAGATGCTAAAATCCAGGGCGGTAACGGCGAAAAGGTTATCCTTGTAAGACTTGAAACTTCACCTGAAGATATTGAAGGTATGAAGAGCGCTCAGGGTATTCTTACAGTAAGAGGCGGTATGACATCTCACGCTGCCGTAGTTGCCCGCGGTATGGGTACTTGCTGCGTATCCGGCTGTTCAGAAATCAAAATGGACGAGGCTAACAAGGTATTCACTCTTGCAGGAAAAGAATTCCACGAGGGCGACGCTATTTCAATAGACGGTTCAACAGGTAATATCTACGACGGTATTATCCCGACAGTTCCTGCTTCAATTGCCGGCGAATTCGGCAGAATTATGGCTTGGGCTGATAAATACAGAAAGCTTAAAGTTAGAACAAATGCAGATACTCCTGCTGACGCTATCCGTGCAAAAGAGCTCGGCGCTGAGGGTATCGGTCTTTGCCGTACAGAGCATATGTTCTTTGAAGAAGAAAGAATTGCTGCATTCAGAGAGATGATTTGCGCAGACACAGTTGAAGAGAGAGAAAAAGCTCTCGAAAAGATTCTTCCATATCAGCAGGGCGACTTTGAGGCTCTTTATGAAGCTCTTGAAGGCAATCCTGTTACAATTCGTTTCTTGGATCCTCCTCTCCACGAATTTGTTCCTACAGAAGAAGCTGACATTGAGGCTCTCGCTAAGGCACAGGGTAAATCAGTTGCTGATATTAAAGCAATTATCAATGGCCTCCACGAATTTAACCCAATGATGGGCCACCGCGGCTGCCGTCTTGCAGTAACATATCCTGAAATTGCTAAAATGCAGACAAAGGCTATTATCCGCGCAGCATTAAAGGTTAAGGCTGCTCATCCTGACTGGAATCTTGTTCCCGAGATTATGATTCCTCTCGTTGGCGATATTAAAGAATTTAAGTTTGTTAAGAAGGTAGTTGTTGAAACAGCTGACGCTGAAATCGCTGCTGCCGGTGCTGAGCTTAAATATGAAGTTGGTACAATGATTGAAATTCCGAGAGCTGCTCTTACAGCTGACGAAATTGCCGAAGAGGCTGAGTTCTTCTGCTTCGGTACAAACGACCTTACACAGATGACCTTCGGTTTCTCAAGAGATGACGCAGGCAAGTTCCTTGAGTCTTATTATGATACTAAGATTTACGAGAACGATCCGTTTGCTAAGCTTGACCAGAAGGGCGTTGGCAAGCTGATGAAGATGGCAGTTTCTATGGGTAAAGAAGCAAGACCTGACATTCACTGCGGAATCTGCGGTGAGCACGGCGGCGACCCGTCATCTGTTGAGTTCTGTCATCAGATTGGTCTTGACTATGTATCTTGCTCACCATTCAGAGTGCCAATCGCAAGACTTGCTGCTGCACAGGCTGCAATTAAAGAGGAAAACGCTTGATAATTAAAGTGTTAATGTACAAACCGATTTTTACAAAAAATTTGTGCTAAACTAAAGAATAGACCTTGTGAGTCATTACGGCTCACAGGGTCTTATTTTTTTTGCGACATGGCGAAAACCTTGAAAATATGGCATTTTTGATAATAAAATTAAAGTTTTATTGTCATTTTGACCTTGCAAACCCTCAAAGTAGGGGCGTTTGCCGGGGCAAGAATTTTTTACAAAATGATTTTTGCCGTGATATAAAGCTTAAAATTTCTCATAAAGAAAGTCCTGACGTTTTGTCAGGACTTTTTTGTACCATTTTTCAGTTTAATTGCCCAAGCCTTTTAAAAATATCTTAAAAATTAAGTGAATATTATAATAATGTATCGCTGCGTTTTTGGAAAAAAGTACGTTTGATATGGAACAGTAAGCACGAGGCTTGTTTTAAAAAAGATTTAGCTGAAATCATACAAATTTGTCTAATTTTGTTGCTTTTTAAATATACCTGATATATAATTGCTTTATAGTAATATGTAATATTGGTTATTGGTTATTGATAAGGAGAGGGTTTAATGAAAAGAGCAATTAGTTTGTTGGTTGCATCAATTGTCTTACTTGTGACCTTTACTGCGGTTGGCTTGTCTGTGAACAATACAAAAACTGCTCCGACAGAAACAACCGTTGCGTCAACTGCCGAAACAGAAGCGACTACAGCGTCTGAAACTGTTGCACCTACTACCGTACCTGAAAAATCAGAAAAGAATAACGCTAAAAAAACTATCGGTTCTTCCGAGGAATCAGATGAAAAGGTTGTATATTTAACTTTTGATGACGGTCCTTCCGCAGTCACTCCTAAAATTCTTGATATACTTGATAAATACAATGTAAAGGCAACTTTTTTTGTAACCGGCGCAAATCAGGAATATTCTAACTACATTAAAACCGAATATGAAAAAGGTCATACTGTGGGTTTGCATACATATTCCCATAAATATTCACAGCTTTATTCATCGGTTGATGCTTATTACGAGGATTTGAATAAGATTTCCGATTTGGTTGAAAGACAAACCGGAGTTAAGACTAAATATATCAGATTCCCGGGCGGAAGCTCCAATACAATTTCAGCAAATTACTGCGTGGGCATTATGACTACCTTAACAGAGGACGTACAGGCAAAGGGATATCAGTATTATGACTGGAACTGTATGAACGGTGACGCAGAGGGTAACGACATTCCTGCTGATACTCTTGTTGAAAATGCAAAGCAGGGAAACGGATTGCAGAATATTGTTATGCTGTGTCATGACGGTATCGGAAAGGAAAGTACTGCTGAAGCACTTCCGAAAATTATAGAATATTATCAG
>CAMFFI010000203.1 GCA_945949625.1 uncultured bacterium
TGAATCACATAAGATTTCATACAAAAACTCCTTTAACAGAACTTTACAAATTTTCCTAAATGAAGTAAAATTAAAACAATTACGATTAAAAGGGAACTAAGCAATAACGTCCCATGAAAAAATTAAAATTTATTTAAACAAGTGATAACTACATTATATAAGAGGTATTGAAAATGAACAAGGACTTTCCCAGAATTATATGCTTATTAAGAAAGGAACGTGGTTTAAGTCAGCGACAAGTGGCAAATGATTTGGATATTTCACAGGCGCTGCTGTCCCACTATGAAAAAGGAATAAGGGAATGCGGACTTGATTTTCTTGTAAAAATTGCAGTTTACTACGGTGTATCCTGCGATTATCTTCTGGGAAGAACTCCTGAAAGAAACGGCGCAACCATAAGCGTTGAAGATATACCCGATTACTCGGAAAATCATCAGAATGACAGCTCAAAAAGCAATATGCTTGCAGTTCTTAACAAAAAGCTGATTATCAACACAACATCAATTATGTTTGATTTGCTTTCAGACCTTTCCGATAAAAAGCTGACAAATGCAGTGTCAAGCTATCTCATAAACATAAACTACTATCTGTTCAGAAAGCTTTACTCGGCAAATGAGGAAAATCCTCAGACAATGTTTGCCGTACCTAAAAACGTATTCGGCGGTTACAGTAAGGCTTTAACGGAAATTAACAATACTCACCTTGATTTAAATCTGAAAGGCAAAATTTCCGACGTAAGAATTACTCCCGACGCAATAGAAAAAAGCTATCCCAATGAGGCAAGCTCACTGTTTAATCTTATTCAAAACGCAGAAAACAGTATTAAGGAAAAGCTTTAACCTTTTTCAAGATCAAGCAAAAATCTTTTTGCAGCCAAGCCTCCGCTGTAACCTGCAAGACTTCCGTCTGCGCTGACAACACGATGACAGGGAATAATAATAAGTAAAGGATTTTTGTTATTAGCCGCTCCCACTGCGCGAAATGCCTTTGGATTATTGATTTTTTCGGCTATATCCTTATAGGTGCATACTGAACCGTATGGAATTTCACAAAGTGCTTTCCAGACTGATTTTTGAAATTCGGTACCCTCAGGATTAACAGGCACATCAAATCTTTTTCGTTTTTTCTGAAAATACTCCAAAAGCTGAAAATATGTATTCTTTGCAAGCTCTGATTCCTTATCGGAGCTTTTCTTTTTTTCAAAGCTAACGGAAGTAACAAAGTTTCCGTCGTCTTCAATGGAAATACTTCCCACAGGAGTATCATAGCAAAAACAATTCATACATTCTCTCCAAACTAAAAAAATACAAAGAAAGGTGGGATTTCTCCCACCTTAAAATCAGTTAGAGGTTACTGTTCTTGCTGTATTTGTGCCTGAACTGCTGTTCTCTTCCTTTTCGCCCTTGCTTACTATAATCTTGATTTCGGAACCGTCCTCAACCTTATCTCCTGGCTTATAATCGCTATAAGAAATTACTCTGTCCTTAGCATATGATGAATCGTACTGATATTCTGCAGTTACAACAAGTCCCATATTGCCTAAGGTTTCGGCAATATCATCAAGCTTTTTGTTTTCAACCTCCGGCAAGGTGCGCATCTGAGGACCTTTACTTACTACAAGAGTAATCGCAACCTCGGTGTCGCTTGTAATTTCCGAACCGCCGGCCGGGTACTGCGCCATAATAACGCCTTCTTCATATTCGTTGCTGTACTGGTCCTCAAAGGCTCTGTAAAGCTTAATCTGACCGTCGTTTGCGTTTGCGCCCGTAACATCAGCATACTTTTGACCTACATAATTTGCAACAGTCGGTCCTGTCCACTGCTGGTTTTCGGTAGTTTCCTGAACGGCATTTCCGCCGCCGAACAACTCGCCGAAAGGATTTTGCATTAAAATAAACACGCCCGCAATACCTAAAATCAAAGCCGTTATTGCTCCGGAAATAATTCCGATTGAAAAGTGGGACATACCTGACTTTTTATTTTCATTTATTTTATTCATACTTGCTGTTCTGGAGATTTCCTCCTGTATAGCCTGAACAGTAGGTGCAAGCGAAAGCTGGGAACGCAAGTCGTCAAAATTAGTTATTCTGTTTTCACGTTTAACCTGCAAACCGTTTGCAAGAGCAGACACAACGTGAGGCGGCAGTCTTTTTACGGTATTTGTACTCATTAAAAGTCTGCTGTCTTTAATACGCTCCTGTGCATTATTGGGCAAATGACCTGTAAGAGCATAGAAAAGAGTAGCGCAAAAGCCGTAAATATCCGTAATATTATCAAGCGGAAAATTATTAAGATACTGCTCGGGAGCTGCACAGCCGCCAAAAAGCTGTGATTTCAGCTCGGTTCCTCTTTTTCTTTCGTTTTGAGTAGCAAAGCCTGTAATTTTAATTTTACCTGCTGCTGTTACATACATATTTTTCGGAGAAACGGCATAGTGACCGATTCCTCTCTTATGCATAGCCTCAAGCGCAGAAATAACCGGCATAAACAAGGGACGTGCAATATCCCAGTCAAGATGGCCGTTACTGCGTTTTACATATTCTTCAAAAGGAATTAAATCCTCGTTTTCTTCAATTACATAAGCAGTATTGTTTTCTTTAAATACGCTGTGGATTTTCAGCAAAGCTGAAAGCTCCTTTAATTCGGCCAGAGTAGAGTAGTAAGAAACAAAATTATCAAGAAGCTTTTTATAGGTACTTTCGTTTTCAAAAGTAACCTTCACTTCCTTTTGATTCTCTTCTCTGGTAAATAAGCCCATAGGCAAAAATTCACAGACGATTACAATGTCGCCGGTTAATTTATCAAAGCCCAGATAACGTGTGCTTTCGCCGTTGTTATCTATACCTGCACCAACAATATATCTGTTATTCAAAACCGTTTTGTATGGTAAAAACGGTGCTGACTGAGTTTGAGTATTGTCGAAACCGCACCCGGGACAAACAGTGTTGTCACCGATTTCCTGCATACAACCCATACACAATGACATTTGTTTCACTCCAAACTAATCATTTAATTTAACAATTTCAATCTACAATAATATAATACAATTTAATTAATTATAACACAAAAATTTAAAAAAAATCAAGAAATAGCAAAGACATTATTATTACAGTTTTGTTATACTATTAATTATACCTGTCGAGAGCTGAAATAATATGAAAACAACTGCTAAATAAAAAGATTTATCAAAATATTCACCTAATAATCC
>CAMFFI010000204.1 GCA_945949625.1 uncultured bacterium
AGCTATTATAAAGGGATTCCATATATCTTTTCGGTACTTTTTAATTATACTTCTTTCAACCGATTCATAAGGCTCTAATTTTCTGCCCATTTTCAGCTCTCCTGTAACTTATAATAATACCTTGTAGCCCTGATTTTCCACAGCTTGCCTAAGTTCATCATCAGATATTTGGGAATTAAGCGTAACTGTGGCTGTTCCTGTCTGATGACTTACCTCTGCGCTTGTTACCTGCGGAAGCTCCTCAAGGCTCTTCTTTACTGTTGCCTCGCAGTGAGGGCACATCATACCTTCGATTTTTAATGTTTTTTCCATATTTTTTATCTCCTTGTTTTTCTTGAATTTCAGTTTTCTGTCTTTTTTTGAATTGTGTATATTAACAAAGTTAAGTCTGAGAGCGTTTGTTACCACGCAAAAGCTGGACAGGCTCATTGCCGCTGCACCGAACATAGGGTTAAGAGTCCAGCCGAAAACAGGTATCCATACCCCGGCGGCTAAAGGAATACCTATAACATTGTATATAAACGCCCAGAACAGGTTTTGATGAATGTTCCTTAAGGAAAAACGGCTGAGCCTTATTGCCGCAGGCACATCACTTAGACGGCTTTTCATCAATACAACGTCTGCTGCGTCAATTGCAACGTCTGTGCCGGCGCCGATTGCAACTCCTACATCTGCACTTGTAAGAGCCGGAGCGTCGTTAATACCGTCGCCAACCATTGCCACCTTGCCTTTCTGCTTAAGATTTCTTATAACGCTTTCTTTACCATCAGGCAAAACGCCTGCGATTACTTTATCTACACCTGCCTGTCTGCCCACAGCCTTTGCTGTTTTTTCATTGTCGCCCGTAAGCATAACAACAGAAATACCCATATTCTGAAGTTCCTTTACAGCTTTCGGACTATCCTCTTTTATAACGTCGGCAACTGCAATTATGCCCGCAAGCGTTCCGCCCTTTCCGAAAAACAGGGGCGTTTTTCCCTGCTCGGATAATTGTTCCGAAATTTTCTTCATATTTTCGGAAACCTTGACCTGACTGCTTATAAAATTATAGTTACCGCCTATTAGTATATCATCATTACAGCATGCAGACAAGCCGTTACCGGGACTGACCTTAAAATCAGTTACTTCATCATATTCAATATGCAGGTTCTCCGCTTCTCTGACAATTGCTTTTGCAAGGGGATGCTCGCTTTTCTTTTCAAGAGAAAATGCAACTTTCAGCAGCGTGTTTTTATCTATATTATCATCGGGAATTATATCTGTAAGCTCCGGCTCTCCCCTTGTTATTGTTCCGGTTTTATCAAGTACAACAGTCTGTACTCTGCCTGTTTCTTCAAGAGATTGTGCAGTTTTAAACAATATTCCCTGCTTTGCGCCTACTCCACTGCCAACCATAATTGCAACAGGTGTAGCCAAACCCAGTGCACAGGGACAGCTTATTACAAGAACAGATATACCTCTTGCAAGAGCAAAGCCCACGCTTTCTCCGCAAAGCAGCCAGACAATCATCGTGATTACTGCAACTGCAATAACAGCAGGTACGAATATACCCGAAACCTTATCTGCTACCTTTGCAATAGGCGCCTTTGTAGCCGCTGCATCACTTACCATACGGATAATCTGCGAAAGGGTTGTATCCTCCCCTACCTTTGTTGCACGGCATCTTATATATCCCGACTGATTCAAGGTAGCCGCCGATACATTATCGCCCACAGTTTTATCAACAGGTACGCTTTCCCCTGTCAGTGATGACTCATTAACCGCACTGACTCCCTCAATTACAACACCGTCAACAGGTATGTTTTCACCGGGACGCACAACAAATATATCGTCCCGTTTAACTTCATCTATTGAAACCTCTGTTTCTTTTCCGTCTGTTACAACAGTTGCAGTTTTAGGAGCAAGCTTCATCAACCCTTTTAGTGCGTCGGTAGTTTTTCCCTTTGAGTATGCCTCAAGTAGCTTTCCCAAAGTAATAAGCGTCAGTATCATAGCCGCTGACTCAAAGTAAAGCTCGTGCATATATGACATTACCAAATCCATATTGCCCTTTATCTGTGCGTCGGTCATTGCAAATAAAGCATATGTGCTGTAAACAAAAGACGCTCCTGCACCTAATGCCACAAGCGTATCCATATTCGGACTTCCGTGCAACAGACTTTTAAAGCCACTGATGAAAAATCTTTGATTAATAACCATAATAACGACTGTTAAAAGCATCTGCAATAATCCCATAGCAATATGATTATCGGCTAAAATTTGCGGTACGGGAAAGCCCCACATCATATGCCCCATTGAAAAATACATTAGTATAATCAAAAAGACAACCGATGCAATCAATCTGCATTTAAGCGGCGAGGTTTCATTATTCTCCGCCTTATCCCCTTTGCAGTTTTTTTCATTTTTTTCAGAGGAGTATTCACCTTTCACCTCTGCTTTATAGCCTGCTTTTTCAACTGCCAAAATAATATCCTCCGCAGACGCAGTACCCTCAACACCCATTGTATTTGTCAATAAGCTGACAGAACAGGAGGTAACACCCGGTACATTAGAAACAGCCTTTTCAACTCTTGAACTGCATGCAGCGCAGCTCATTCCCGTCACACTATAATGTTTCATTTAATCACTACCCCAAAACTTTATTACCTACAATAGTTTTATTTCATAAGCTTTTGCAAGGTTGCTACAAGCTCGTCAACAGTTTCATTCTTGCCCTCTCTTATATCCTGTGCAACACATGTCTTAATATGATTTGCAAGCAACTCCTTGTTAAAAGCGTTTAACGCCGCATTCACAGCCGATACCTGTATCAGTATGTCTGTGCAATAGGCATTTTTTTCAACCATACCTTTAATACCTCTGACCTGACCTTCAATGCGATTTAACCTGTTGATTAATTTTTTATACTCCTGCTCGGAGCGTTCTTTTGTTTTATTGGAGCTGCAAAGCTGACAGCAATTCTCTTTTTCCATTTATATACCCTCTTTCTAAAATTCATTATACCCCATATGGGTATTTTGTCAAGGGTATTGTCAGCAGTACTATATATTTACTATAACCGATTTCTGATAAAATTATTTTATATATGAAATTCAGAAAAAATACAATCTTAATTAACCGAAAAAAGAGATGCTGCATTTTTGTGCGGCATCTCTTTTTTACATTATAGGAAATTGCTCGGTTGCGCTCGGGCATAAAAGGTTACAG
>CAMFFI010000205.1 GCA_945949625.1 uncultured bacterium
AGAATCAAAGGGAATTTACTTTGCTGTTGATTTCTTAAAATCAACCACTAAATCTTTGCTTGACAATAATCTGAAAGAGGGAACCTACATTTCTGCAAAAGGCAAAAATGTAATGGTAATCGGCGGCGGAGATACAGGAAACGACTGTGTCGGCACAAGCATAAGACACGGTGCAAAGTCCGTAATTCAGCTTGAAATGATGCCTAAGCTCCCTGATGAAAGAGCCGAGGATAATCCATGGCCTCAATGGCCGAGAGTCTGCAAAACAGATTACGGTCAGGAAGAAGCAATTAAGGTTTTCGGAAACGACCCGAGAATTTATCAGACAACAGTAAAAGAATTTGTTGCCGACAAAAAAGGTAATCTTAAAAGCGCCATTCTGGTTAAGCTTAAACCTGAAAAAGACAAGAAAACAGGCAGGCTGACAATGAAAGAAATCGAAGGCTCCGAGTATTCGGTTGATGTTGATATTGTTCTTATTGCCGCAGGTTTCTTAGGCTCGGAAAGCTATGTAACCAAGGAATTCGGCGTTCAGGTTGACGCAAGAACAAACGTAGCTACTGCTAAGGGTTCTCACAAAACCAACGTAAACAACGTATTTGTTACCGGTGATATGCACAGAGGTCAGTCCCTTGTTGTGTGGGCAATACGTGAAGGCAGAGACGCTGCAAAAGAAGTTGACGAAAGCCTGATTGGTTATACAAATCTATAAGAATACTTTAATAAACGGTCGGCTTTGTCGGCCGTTTATTCTTTTAAATTTAAGCGGGTACAGACCTTTATCTGCTTATGAACACCTCAAAGTATTTATTTTTCATTTCTAAAATTAAAAATATAGCCTTATAAAATATGTCCTGCACAAAATATGCAGGTACAAAAATTTTTTTATCATAATTCTAATAAGTAATAACATTTTTAACATAATACTTTACAATTATACATTGGTGATGTCTGTGAAAAAAGCATTGATTATTTCAAAAACAAAGCAAAGTACAGAATCCCTTGCTCAGTTACTGCAAACTGAAGGCTATGGCGACACAAGCCTTACAAGCAGTTCTGCAGATGCCAAGGATTTTATTGGCAAAGAGGAATACGATTTGGTATTGATTAACACTCCTCTTGAAAGCGAAACAGGTCTTGAACTTGCCGTATATGCCGCTAAAAACACAAGCGCAAGCGTGGTTGTTATTGTTCAGGAACAACACGCTGACCAGGTTCTTGACGAGCTAAGCAAATACGGTGTGCTGATTATTTCAAGGCCGATTAACAAACACCTGTTTCATCATTATTTGTTGTTTACAGATTGTTTCAGACGGCGTATTCTGGGTATGGCTCAGGAAAACGACAAGCTGAAGCTTATGGTTGAGGAGGTAAAGCTTGTCAACCGTGCAAAGCTTTTGCTGATGCAGTGTTTGTCTATGACAGAACAGCAGGCTCACCGTTACCTTGAAAAGCAGGCAATGGATATGAGAATCAGCAAAATTCAAGTTGCTAAACAAGTAATAAAAACTTATGAAAACTAATATGGCATTTTTTGTGAAAGGAATGTTTTATTTATGAGCCGCAGTGCATATTTAATTTTAGAAAACGGCACTTACTTTGAAGGCAAGTCCTTCGGTGCAGAAAAAGAAACAACAGGAGAGCTTGTTTTTACAACCGCAATGACAGGCTATCTTGAAACACTCACCGACCCAAGCTATTACGGTCAGGTGGTTATTCAGACCTTCCCTTTAATCGGAAACTACGGGGTTATTCCCTCTGATTTTGAAAGTAAGGCTCCTGCCTTAAAAGCCTATATCGTCAGAAACTGGTGCCAAGCTCCCTCTAATTTTCGCTGTGAAGGAGACCTTGACACCTTTTTAAAAAGCAGTGATATTCCGGGTATGTATGACCTTGATACAAGAGCTTTAACAAGGGTTGTTAGAGAATACGGTGTTATGAACTGCAAGCTCACCTACACTCTTGATAATCTTGAAAAGGACATTGAGGAAATCAAAGCCTATAAAATTACAAATGCCGTAGAGAGCGTTACAGCTGACGAATCAAAGCTGTTTGAGTCCGAAACACACGATTTAAAGGTTACTCTTATTGATTACGGCGCAAAATACAACATTTGCAGAGAGCTTGTAAAGAGAGGCTGTGACGTAACAGTTGTTCCTGCAAGCACATGCGCAGATGAAATTTTGCAGATGAATCCCGACGGCATAATGCTTTCAAACGGTCCGGGAGACCCCAGCGAAAACACACAGATAATCAGCGAGCTTAAAAAGCTTTGCACACATAAAATTCCAACCTTTGGCATTTGCTTGGGACATCAGCTTCTGGCTCTTTCCCAAGGAGCAAAAACAGACAAGCTTAAATACGGTCACAGAGGCGCAAACCAGCCTGCAAAGGACTTAAAAACAAACCGTGTTTACATTACAAGCCAGAATCACGGCTATGCAGTTGTAAGCGATAGTCTGCCGGAGAATGCGAAAGAGGGCTTTATTAACGGAAACGACGGAACCTGCGAGGGTGTGAATTACACAGATATGCCTGCTTTCTCCGTTCAGTTTCATCCAGAGGCTTGCGGCGGTCCGAGAGATACTGCGTTTTTGTTCGACCGTTTTATTGATATGATGAAAGAAAGAAAAAATTGATTAAATAATTACTAACAGCTACAAAGTGAATTTAAAAGTTGAGGAATGATAATATGCCACTTAAACCAAACATTAAAAGAGTAATGGTTATCGGCTCGGGACCTATCGTTATCGGTCAGGCTGCCGAATTTGACTACGCAGGTACACAGGCTTGCCGTGCATTAAAGGAAGAAGGTCTTGAGGTTATTCTTGTAAACTCAAACCCTGCTACTATTATGACAGATAATGCAATGGCGGATAAGGTTTATATTGAACCTCTTACCCTTGAAACAGTTAAGAGAATTATAAAGAAAGAACGTCCCGACAGTCTTTTGTCAACCTTAGGCGGTCAAACTGGACTTACGCTTTCCATGCAGCTTGCAAAGGAAGGCTTCCTTGAAAAATACGGCGTTCAGCTTTTGGGTGCAAATCCCGAAACAATTGATAAGGCTGAAGACAGACAGATGTTCAAGGATACAATGATGTCCATAAATCAGCCTGTTATTCCCTCATTGGTTGTAAACGACGTTGAATCTGCTGTTAAATTTGCCGACGAAATCGGATA
>CAMFFI010000206.1 GCA_945949625.1 uncultured bacterium
CAGTGATGTTTATGATTATATAGTGAATAATAACTTATATGGGATGTGAGTTTTATGGATTTTGAAGAATATAAGCAAATTATAAAAAAACGAATGGGGAAAAAGCGCTTTATTCACAGCGTTAATGTTTCAAAAGAAGCAGTAAAGCTTGCCGAAAAATACGGTGCTGATGTAGAAAAGGCACAAATAGCAGGCATACTTCACGACATAACTAAGGAAACTCCGCCGGAAGAACAGTTGAAAATTATGAGCGATAATGGTATAATTTTAGATAATGTTCAGAAAAGCTCTCAAAAGCTGTGGCACGCTGTTTCGGGAAGCGCTTACGTTAAAAGTGTTCTCGGTATAACGGACGAAGATATTTTAAACGCAATCAGATACCATACTTCGGGCAGAGCAAATATGTCTTTGCTTGAAAAGGTGATTTTCATAGCTGATTTTACCGGTGAAGAAAGAGATTATGACGGCGTTGACATAATGAGAGAAAAAGCTTACAGAAATCTCGAGGAAGCTATGGCTTTCGGTCTTGCCTTTACAATTTCCGATTTGGCAAAGAGAAATCTTCCCATTCATAAGGACGCACTGGAAGCTTACAATGAAATTATAATTAAAAACTCAAACTGAAAGGATTTTTATATGACAACTTACGAACAGGCTCTGGAAACTGCAAAAATACTGTCAAGCAAAAAAGGAAAGGATATTAAGGTTATTGAAATTTCCGACGTTTCCGTTTTGGCTGATTATATGGTAATAGCAACAGGTACAAACAGCACTCAGGTAAAGGCTCTTGCCGATACGGTTGAGGAGAAACTTGACGAAATGGGGATTTCGGTAAGTCACATTGAAGGACATCGCTCCAACAGCTGGGTACTGCTTGACTATGTTGATATAATCGTTCACGTTTTCAGCGACGAAGCAAGAGAATATTACGACCTTGAGCGTTTGTGGCAGGACGGAAAAGAAATAGATATTTCATCTGTTGTTGACTGATTTTATTTAAACTATTTTGGGAGGCGTTACCATTGAAATATAATCATAAAAAAGTTGAAGAAAAATGGCAAAAAATCTGGGAAGAAAAGGGTGTTTTTCACGCAGAAGAAAATTCTGATAAAGAAAAATTCTATGCTTTAATAGAATTCCCCTATCCCTCGGGACAGGGACTTCACGTTGGACATCCTCGCCCTTACACAGCTCTTGACACAGTGGCAAGAAAAAGAAGATTGCAGGGCTACAATGTCTTGTACCCAATCGGTTGGGATGCTTTCGGACTTCCTACCGAAAACTATGCAATAAAAAACCATATCCATCCCGAAATAGTAACCCAACAGAATATTGCGAGATTTAAAAAGCAAATTCAATCTCTTGGCATTTCTTTTGACTGGAGCAGAGAGATTAATACTACAGACCCTGAGTATTACAAGTGGACACAATGGATATTTATTCAGTTATTTAAGCACGGTCTTGCTTATAAGAAAGAGATGGCTGTAAACTGGTGTACCTCCTGCAAGTGTGTTCTTGCAAATGAAGAGGTTGTAAACGGTGTATGCGAACGCTGCGGAAGTGAAGTTGTTCACAAGGTAAAATCACAGTGGATGCTTAAAATTACAGCGTATGCCGACAGATTAATCAACGACCTTGATTTGGTTGATTATCCCGATAGAGTAAAAGCTCAGCAGAAAAACTGGATTGGAAGAAGTACCGGCGCTGAGGTTGATTTTGAAACTACAACCGGAGATAAGCTCACAATCTACACTACAAGACCGGATACGCTTTTCGGCGCTACATATATGGTTATATCCCCCGAGCATCCTTTAATTGAAAAATGGTCGGGTATGCTTAAAAATATTGATGAAATAAGAGTATACCAGAAAGAGGCTTCCAAAAAATCCGATTTTGAAAGAACGGAAGTTGTAAAAGAAAAAACAGGTATCAGACTTGAAGGCGTAATGGCTGTAAATCCTGTTAATAACAGAGAAATTCCAATCTTTGTTTCAGACTATGTTCTTGTATCCTACGGAACAGGCGCTATTATGGCTGTACCTGCTCACGATACACGCGACTGGGATTTTGCAAAGAAATTTGATTTGCCTATTATCGAAGTTGTGAAAGGCGGTAATGTTCAGGAAGAAGCATTTACCGACTGTGCAACCGGTATTATGGTAAATTCGGATTTTCTTAACGGCTTATCTGTTGAAGAGGCTAAAAAGAAAATTGTTGAATTCTTGGAGGAAAAGGGAGTCGGACATCCTAAGGTTAACTATAAGCTTCGTGACTGGGTATTTTCACGTCAGCGTTATTGGGGCGAGCCAATTCCGATTGTTCATTGTGATAAATGCGGCTATGTGCCGATTCCGGAGGAGGAACTTCCCCTTAAACTGCCTATGGTTGAATCTTATGAACCCACAGACAACGGAGAATCACCTCTTGCAAATATGACTGACTGGATTGAAACAACCTGTCCTCATTGCGGAGGAAAGGCTTATCGTGAAACCGATACAATGCCTCAGTGGGCAGGCTCCTCTTGGTATTACCTGAGATATATGGACCCTCACAATAAAAATGCTCTTGCAAGCAAGGAAGCTCTTGAATACTGGTCGCCTGTTGACTGGTATAACGGCGGTATGGAGCATACAACGCTCCACTTGCTTTACAGCCGTTTCTGGCATAAATTTCTTTATGACATCGGAGTTGTTCCTACAAAAGAGCCTTATCAGAAAAGAACAAGCCACGGTATGATTCTTGGAGAAAACGGCGAAAAAATGAGTAAATCAAGAGGAAACGTAGTAAATCCCGATGAAATTGTGGAGGAATACGGAGCAGATACAATGCGTCTGTATGAAATGTTTATCGGTGATTTTGAAAAGGCTGCGCCTTGGAGTCCTTCAAGCATAAGAGGCTGCAGAAGATTTATTGAGCGTTTCTGGAATTTACAGAATATTCTCGTTGACGGAGATGAAATTCGTCCCGAACTTGAAAGCAGCTTTAATAAAGCGATTAAAAAGGTCGGCGACGATATTGAAAACATCAAATTCAATACTGCTATTGCCGCTTTAATGGCTCTTATCAATGACGTAACCTCTTTCGGTTCCATTAACAAAAAGGAGCTTTCAATATTTACTATTCTGCTTAATCCTTTTGCACCTCACGTTACAGAGGAAATATGGGAAGTATGCAAATTG
>CAMFFI010000207.1 GCA_945949625.1 uncultured bacterium
CAACAGAATAAAGCTGAATACATAATAAAATAATGATAGTTTTTTCAAAGCTATACACCTCCGCTTATAAACATATATGCAGAAAATCAATGCAATAATTACCTTGTGTATTTAAAAAGCTAAAGTATTTTTAACAGATTGTAAGCTTATGAATATTCTGGTAATAAGAAAAATGTAGAGGACTGAAAAAAATATGAATGATGAAATTATGCCACTTAGCTGTATTACGGTCGGAGAAAGATGTACGGTGAAAAGCCTATGCTCAACCGGTAAAGAACGCAACCGTATGCTTGATTTGGGAATTGTTAGTAACAGTCAAATAAGCGTTCTTCAAAAAAGTCCTTCAGGCGATCCTACGGCTTATTTTATTAAAGGCACCGTAATCGCTTTAAGAAGTGAAGACGCTGATAAAATTCTTGTTAAACCTATAAAATAATTTATTCGGAGGAAAAAATGGGACTTACTCGATTTAATCTGATGAAGTCAAACTCCAAAGAAAAAAAGTGCGATACCTGCTTTACCGTTGCCCTTGCGGGAAATCCAAATGTGGGAAAAAGCACTGTATTTAACGCATTGACCGGTATGAATCAACACACAGGCAACTGGCCCGGAAAAACCGTTACAAATGCCGAGGGTATTTGCACATTTAACGGCTGTAAATACAAGCTTGTGGATTTGCCCGGTACTTATTCGCTCCTTGCTTCTTCAACCGAAGAGGAAATTGCAAGAGATTATATTAAAAGCAACTCAGCAGATTGCATTGTAATTGTAGCCGACGCTACCTGCCTGCAAAGAAACCTTAATTTAACCGTTCAGATTTTGTCAATAACAAGCAAAGTAATAGTTTGTGTGAATTTACTTGACGAGGCAAAGAAAAAAGGTATAGAAGTAAATTTGGACGAATTATCACTTAATTTAGGCGTTCCTGTTATCGGAACAGCCGCACGTTCCAAAAAAGGACTTGATAAATTATTGCTAACTCTGGAATCAGTATGTCAAGGTAAAACAAAATGCTTTAATGTTAAATCCCTTACAGAGAATATTTGTATTGACTGTAATTTAACTCAGAATCAAAGAGATTTAATTGCCGCAGATATAGATAAAAAGTGTGAAAAAATTTACAATGAATGTGTAATCAATACAAAGCCTGATTATACTGCAAGAGACAGAAAGCTTGACAGACTGTTTACATCAAAACTCACCGGAATACCCATAATGATATGTCTGTTCGGAATAATATTCTGGATAACAATAGAAGGAGCAAATTACCCAAGTCAATGGCTAAGCTGTCTTTTTGATTATGTAAAAGATATTTTGAGTGAATTTTTGAATTTTATATGTACACCAAACTGGCTAAGCGGATTGATTATAGACGGAATTTATACCACCTTAGCCTGGGTTGTGTCTGTTATGCTTCCGCCTATGGCTATATTTTTTCCTCTGTTTTCTCTGCTTGAGGATTCGGGATATTTGCCGAGAATAGCGTTTAATATGGATAATTACTTTAAAAAATGTAATGCTCACGGAAAACAATCCCTTACAATGGCAATGGGCTTTGGCTGTAATGCCTGCGGAGTTATCGGTTGCAGAATTATTGATTCTCCCAGAGAAAGATTAATTGCAATTCTGACAAACAATTTTGTTCCCTGTAACGGACGACTGCCAACGCTTATTGCAATTATTTCTATGTTCTTTACAGCGTCGTATATTGGATTTGCACGAGGACTGATTTCTACATTAATCCTTCTGGGAGTTATTATTCTCGGAATATTGATGACGCTGCTTGTGTCAAAACTTCTTTCATTAACTGTTCTGAAAGGTCTTCCGTCGTCTTTTATTTTAGAGCTTCCGCCGTACAGACGTCCTCAGATTGCCAAAACAATAGTTCGCTCAATATTCGACAGAACAATTTTTGTATTGGGCAGAGCCGTAATGATTGCCATTCCGGCAGGTGCGTTAATCTGGATTCTTGCAAACACTTCTGTAAATGATATAACGCTTTTAAAATACTGTACCGATTTTTTTGAGCCCTTCGGACAAATGATTGGACTGGACGGAGTAATTGTTATTGCATTTATTCTTGGATTTCCGGCAAATGAAATAGTTATACCTATAATTCTTATGTGCTATATGGCAACAGGCTCTTTAACCGATTATTCAAGCCTCGGAAGCTTATATTCTTTGCTTATTGATAACGGCTGGACACTTACAACGGCTTTATGCACAATGGTAATGTGTCTGTTCCATTTCCCCTGCTCTACCACCTGCCTTACCATAAAGAAAGAAACCAAAAGCCTTAAATGGACTTTTCTTTCAATTGTTATACCAACGGTTATAGGTATTTTAATTTGTTTTTTAATCAACTTAATTTCGTGTATAATATAAAAAGTCGAGTGTTTCAACACGCAATAAGGGCCGACAGATTGATATTATTAAACCCATTTTTGCCCCACAGTTACGTATCGTTTTCTTATAAAGTAAAAAACAGGAGCAGTTTTGAAGGCTGCTCCTGTTTTCACTTTTGCTGAAGTAATTTTTCAAATTCTCTTTCAAAATTTTTATCGTCTTCATTTGTTCGTTTTTTAGGTCCTTTTATATGATGCTTTGAATTTGACATTCTCTCTTTTTTAGATATATACCTTTGCATAAGAAGCGAATCTATGTTGTCGTTTGTAAAAATCCTGCCGCTTTGATGAATTGCTTTTGCGCCCTTCCCCAATGCTAAAGCAGCAACACCGTAATCCTGAGTGACAACTACATCTCCCTTTTTACAATGATTTATTACAGCTATATCAACTGCATCAGCACCTGCTCCGATAATAAACACCTTTGAATAATCACTTTTCAAAACGTGGTTTGTATCGCAAAACAGGTTTACGGGTATATTATGTTTTTGGGCGATTTTTTCAACAATACCTGTTACGGGACAGGCGTCAGCGTCAACATATATTTCCATAAATACTTCCTTATACTGAATAGTACGTTACAGATTTCCCGTTTTTTCAAATCGCTTTTTCAGCTGCCCCAACGCTTTTTTCTCAATTCTTGAAACGTAGGAACGACTGATGTTGAGCATTGCTGCAACCTCGCGCTGAGTCAGCGGTTCTTTATTATTAAGGCCGTAACGCAAAATGATAATTTTCTTTTCTCTTGGTGATAATTCTTCATCA
>CAMFFI010000208.1 GCA_945949625.1 uncultured bacterium
AAATTAAGCAATTATTGCTTTTGCACCAGTTTATAAGCTCAATTCTTCTGTTAATGGAGGTGTTCATACCGTTTTTGACATTAAAGTTCGGATTGAGCAATACAACATCAGGCTTGATTTTATCCAAGGATTTTATATCAATACCTTCTTCATCGGAAGAATAATAGCAAATGCTGTAGTTGAAATCCCTGAATATCTGCTCTGCCTGAATAAACGAGCCTTTCTCAAGGGCAACGATTTTTTTTACACCCACAAGACCGCATAATATATAAAGCAAAGACTGTGTTCCGGCTCCGATTACAATATTTTCGGCTGATGAATTAACGCCTCTTACAGTAAAGCTGTATTTTTCAAGAGAAGTACGCAATATGTATTCGCCTTGCTGTTCACCGTAGGATTTAAGCAAATACTCCTTGTTAAGTATATTTTTAACTTCCTTTTTCCAGTCTGTAAGTCCTGAGTTGTATTCTATTTTTCGGCTTCCGAAGTCGTATAAATAGATTTTTTCAGGCTTATTACTTTTATTGTAATCGACTGTAGCGTTATTTGTTTTTAAAAGATTAAGCTCTGCCTCAACAAAGTAACCCTTCTGAGGAATGTTTTTAATATATCCTTCAACGCAAAGCTGATTGTAAGCGCTTTCAACAGTTGTTTTGGAAATTTCAAGGTCATTGCTTAGTTTTCTGATAGAGGGCAGCCGGCTGCCTTTTTTTAAGCCGCCGCTTTCCACAGCTTTTTTAATATTATCGTATATTTGCTGATAAATAGGTGTTTTTATTTTTTTGTTAATTTCTATAAAGTCAAAAAGCATTTTTACCACCGTAAAGATTTTATCATTAATTCATATTCTTTTGCAATAGTTAAATACAAAAGGTTGATATTTTTATTAAAATTAATTATAATAATAAATTGTGGTAAATTTTATACGTGAGGTTTTATAATATGAATGAAAAAGTTGAGAGATTTTTTAAATCAATAGAAGGAAAAAAAGTTACCTTTTGCGGTATCGGAACAAGCAATTTGCCGCTTATTGAGCTGTTTTCCAATAAGGGCGCAGTCGTTTCTGCCTGCGACAAAAAAAGCTATGATGAGCTTGGAGATAATGCAGTAAAGGCAGAAAAAGCAGGGGCAAAGCTGATTTTGGGCAAAGATTACCTGAAAAATTTAGATACCGATATTCTTTTCAGAAGTCCCGGAACTCCCTTTTATAAAGAAGAGCTTGAAGATTTGAAGAAAAAGGGCGTTGTTGTAACCTCAGAAATGGAAGTGTTTTTTGATTTATGTCCCTGTAAAATTATTGCTGTTACAGGCTCTGACGGAAAAACAACTACCACAACTATTATTTCCGAGCTTTTAAAAGCTGAGGGATTTAATGTTCATTTAGGCGGAAATATAGGCAAACCGCTTTTGCCGGAAATTGAAAACATCGACTGTAACGATTTTGCAGTAGTTGAGCTTTCAAGCTTTCAGCTTATTTCAATGCGTAAAAGCCCCGATATAGCAGTTGTAACCAATCTTGCGCCTAATCACCTTGATATACATAAGGATATGCAGGAATATGTAGATTCAAAGAGAAATATTGTGTTGCATCAGAATGCGTTTTCTAAGGCTGTGCTTAATCTTGATAACGAGATTTCCGACAGCTTTGAAAAAGATGTCAGAGGTCAGCTTGTAAAATTCTCAAGAAGAAATAAAGTATCTAACGGTGCATATCTTAAAAATGATGAAATTGTTTATAATGATTACGGAAAAATTACAAGAGTGATAAATATTAAGGATATAAAGATTCCGGGTATGCACAATGTTGAAAATTATCTTGCTGCTGTTTCAGCAGTTTGGGGACTTGTTTCGGCAGAAAATATCTGCAAGGTTGCAAAAAGCTTTTCGGGAGTAGCTCACAGAGCTGAATTTGTCAGAGAGCTTAAAGGTGTAAAATACTATAACGACTCAATTGCCTCAAGTCCCACAAGAACTGCCTTGGGAACACTTTCGTTATATGATGAAAAAATAATTATAATTGCAGGCGGATATGATAAGCATATACCCTATGAGCCTTTAGGACCTGTAATCTGCAATAAGGTAAAAACCTTGATTTTGCTTGGCGATACGGCTGAAAAAATCAAAAATGCCGTTATAAATTCAGATAATTATTCGGAAAACAATCCTGAAATTATAATGGTGAATAATATGGAAGAGGCAGTTGACGTAGCTTACAATTGTGCAAAAGAGGGCGATATTGTGTCTTTATCCCCTGCAAGCGCAAGCTTTGGTTTATACAGGAATTTTGAAGAAAGAGGAAATCATTTTAAAGAGCTTGTAAATAAGCTTTAAGCGGTGATAAAATGTTTGAATTAATTAAAAAACTTTGTATGTCAAGCGGTGTATCGGGAAACGAAGGTGAAATTTGCCAAACGGTTTCTGATTTACTGCTACCGTATGCTGATATTACTGTAAACGACTTTGGAAATGTAATTGCAACCTTTGGCAACAAAGACGCAGATAAAACAATTTTGCTTGACGCACATCTTGACCAAATAGGATTTGTTATTACGGATGTCACGTCAAATGGCTTTTTAAAGGCAGAAAAATGCGGCGGTATTGACCTTAGAACTGTTCAGGGAAGCGGTGTAGTTGTTCACGGAAAAGAAAAACTCAAGGGTGTTGTATGCTGTTTGCCCCCGCATTTATCGGACGGTAATGAGGATAAGGCTATAAGTGCAGACAAGGTGTATATAGACATCGGTCAGCCTGCCGATGAGGTGGAAAAGTTAATTTCCGTGGGCGATACGGTTACTTTTGCAGAAGAGCCTGTAATGCTTTTGAATAATAGAATAACGTCGCCTGCCCTTGATAACAGAGCAAGCGTTGCTGCGGTAATAAAAGTTGCACAGCTTTTAGAGGGACAGAATTGTCCGTATAAGGTTACAGCGATTCTAAGTTCACAGGAAGAAACTTATCAATTAGGTGCAAAAACAGGCGCTTATATTTCTGATGCCGATGAAGCTGTTGTTTTAGACGTAAGCTTTGCCGCACAGCCGGGAATTAATGACCAATATTCTGAAATAGAATTATCCGAAGGTCCAATGCTTTGCATAAGTCCCACATTGTGCAAGCCTATGTATAATAAATTGAAAAATATTTGTACT